>MHHX01000001.1 GCA_001817215.1 Candidatus Brennerbacteria bacterium RIFOXYC1_FULL_41_11
CTGTTTGTCGGGAGAGACAAAGAAGCTTGGAGTTTTCTCTGCGTGAAATGGACACAGCCCTTTCAAACTCTTGCCGGATGGCGAAAGATTCTGAACGTATGGACGCAGATAATTAACAAGATCTATTCTGTTTTTTATCTCTTCAAGCGGGGAAAACATATGCTTTAAGTATAACCCAACCTTAAAATAATGAATACCTGAATCTTTCTGGACAAGCCTCAAACTTCAGAAAGATTCAGGTGTTCAGTTTCGTGACGCTCTTCTCAACCTATCCATGATCGCCCTACCCAAGCCAATCTCGGGCACGGGTTCAACCAGAATCAAATCAAGGTTCATGACATCAAATCTGTCCAGAGACTCAAACAAATTGGCTGCGGCTTCCTTCAGATCGCCTGTCTCTGATAAAATCTGGACAGCCACGAAATCTTTTTTGTTTTTCGGTTTTTTCAAACTCAAAAGGCCGACTCTCTTGCCTTTGAAATCCCGCATGGCGCTTTTAGCTGAGTCAACAATCAGAAGTTTTGTGTGCGGCGAGTAATGTTTTAATAGTTGGCCGGGAGCAACAATGTTATTTTGTTGATTCTGCGAAAATTCCACCCGACCAATAACTTTTTCAATTTCCTCGGCTGTCAATCCGCCAAATCTCAGGATTAGTGGTTTTCCCCGACTGAGATCAATTATCGTTGACTCAACGCCAAACCGAGACGGACCGGCATCAAGAATAATCTTAACTTTATCGCCCAACTGCTTTAAAACATGTTCGGCTTTTGTCGGGCTCAAACTTCCAAATAAATTGGCGCTCGGCGCAGCTATCGGCACGCCTGATTTTTTGATTAATTCTCGCGCCACCGGATGATCCGGCATTCTCACGGCCACAGTTTCCAAACCGGCCGTAACAATATCGGGAATATTCTGATTTTTCTTCAAGATCAACGTCATCGGGCCGGGCCAGAAATTTTCTGCCAGCTTCCTTGCCATCTCGTTATTTTCAAACTCAGCCACGTGCACAATCAAAGGATCAAAAAAGGGCCTTTGTTTTATCTCAAATATCTTCACACAAGCCAAAGAATTGAAAGCATTGGCACCCAGGCCATATACTGTCTCCGTCGGAAAGGCCACACATTCTCCTTGTTTTATCAACTCCGAAGCCTTGAAGATATTTTCTTCTGTTGCTTTAAAAATCATCTCTCATTTTATCTGACAAGCTGCGGCTCCGCAATCACGCGGAGCCGCAGCAAACATTTTTTCTCTCAGGTTAAAATTACCTGCCTAATATGCCGATAAGCTTCTCTAAAATTTCCTGCAATCTCTTAATCATCTCTGAAACCTCTGCTCTGATTCTCACGATCTCCGGCAAAAGACTCACCTCTGGCAAGGGCGTGATTAATGTCTCTGGAGTAATGTTTGGAGTCGGCTTAATCACCAACCCGCCAAGAATAGCAAACACACCATCGGAATCATCGGAGATATTCCAGGTGGGCATTAACTTCGTGACGCAGAAAGCCCCGGGCGGGCACGGATTATTCAGGCCACTTGAGATCCTGATCTTGTAGTTTTTTGACTCGGAAATCGAAGCTGGAATCAACCACTCAATTGAATCTTCATCATTGTTAGTACTGACATTACGAATATGAAATACTACTTTTTCTGTCTGCGGACACTTATAACCCACAACCCCTTTAGTCTGACATTTCTTGTCATAACCACCAATTTCAATCAAATCAATCGATAACAAATATTTTGACATTCTCGCTGGCGGCATCGCAGATCCAGTACTCATCGCACTCTGCCCAATCAAATTATCCGGCCAGCTAGCGTGCCAAGAAATCTTCATTTTGTCTCCAGCCTTAAAACTTTCGCCACCATTCGGGTATATAACAAAGATTTTATAACAAGGGAAAAGATAGGGCTTCAGATCCTGATCAACCACGCCCGTTTCCGGCAACCCCACTTTTCTTTGAAGATTCTTAACGGCCATCTTGGTTTTTTCTCCAAAAAACCCGGTTATTAAACCTTCTGGATAAATAGTTCTGTCTCGACCCAAAACCACCTGCAACTCCCTGACTCCTTCGCCTTGCCATCCATATTTCATTGTTGAAAAATCTTCATAGCACGGATAAGGCACCGCGGGTGTTGAGCTCGGCAAGGCTGTTGTTATCGGCGTGACTGCCGGAGTTGCGCTTGGAAGAATTCCGGAACCGCATTGCTCGCGGTTAATCAAATTATTACCAGGGGAACTATACCAACCCTCATTCTGAGTACCAACATACAGACAAAGGGCTGACTGACCGCTACAGTTATCATACTTAATCAACTGGCCAACAACCGGAGTTATCAAACCAGAACGATACCAGCCTTCACTTCTGGTTCCGACCTCACCGCAAAAGACCAAGTTCTGTAAAGCAAAACTTTGACCAGTAACACTAAAAACTCCCAAAAGAGCTGTTAATAATATAAAAACCAACAAATACTTTTTCATATATATCATCCTCAAAATTTTATTAGAATCATTGAGGACTAGATTAATTCAACACAATATTATAACTCCATTTCCATCAAGAGTTATACACTCAAAAACTATGACTGGAAAAGCATAGATTTCTTACAGTTTAAGCCGGCAAGAGGTAGATATCAAAGAACAAGACTTCGAGATTCAACTCGAAGTCTTGTTTATTCACCTCTTCAGGTGAGTAGACCGATCGCCAAGAGGCCAATGACGATCAATCCAAGAACCACAAAAATAAACATTGCATTCTCCTTTCTCAGCCTTAAGCTGAGTTTGAAATTAGTAACTTTGAAAAACTATTTATTTTATACCACAAAACAATATTTTCTTCCAGCTTCTCATATATTGACTTTTAATTAAATCCATGGCATAAAATAGATACAAATCCGTTTTTCAGATACGAAAGGAGATTCTCATGACAGACGTTAAGAAAAAGACAAGCTTCTTCAGTGTGCTTTTGGGCTTTTTCTTCAGCGAGCACAAGATTGGCAAGATCACAATCAAGCCCGCGCACAAGATCCTCATTTTCGCCACGATCATGTTGTCCATCGCCGGATTTTCCTGGCGGCTCCTCTATCCCTCGGCCGGCGACGCCAGCACCGACGCACAAGCCGTCTACTCCGCGCTTAACAACCGCATGACGGTTTTCACCAGTGGCAGCGGCCAACCAGGACCAGTGGTCGTGACAAGATACGAACACGCCACAAAGATCTTCTGGCGGCTCGTCCAATGGGGCGACGAAGAAACCGTCACCCTTTCACTTCCTCCAGGCAACTACTACAAAGCCTGGTTCTCCGGCGAGAACTCCGTCTGTTACCTCACGAACCGGAGTGGGCGGGAAGAAATGTTCTTCTACTCGCTCACGACGCAACGAGAGATGACCATCGAAGAATTCGCGATGTTTCTCAACAGCGGCGGCGTGCCGTAAAATCCAAAACGGGAGCGAATATTCGCTCCCATTTTTGGTTTATTTCATAATCCAACAAAAAGCAGCCCCTGGTTTCAGGGCTGCTTTTATTTGAAAGGAACTACTCGGCGGCCAACCAATCACTGCCTGGTCCGAACCAGAGGGCATCGTTGATGACTCTCTCGCCGTAGAACACACCGAACTTGATCTGAGCGTATTCTTCGACATCCGTTGGATTGAACGCTGTTCCGCCATAGGCATACGGCAAGAACAGAATGACTGTGGGCGACGTCCAGGGATTCGAGACCTTGTAAACACCCCAGATCCCGTTTCTCTGAAGCCCGTGGCACAAAACCGCTGAGCCGTCCGGATACCATTCCGGAGCAAAGCAGCGGACACCAGTGTCGCTGGCTTTACCGTTGCCGTTGTTCACGACCAGCATCCCATTCGATGAGGTATAGGCAAAGCCTCCGGTCAGATTATAATGCGGCATATTCCCAACCGCATCCTGAAACTCGCCGGTGGCCGCGGCGGCGGCTCCCATAGTCAGGTCCCAGAACATCAATTGTGCATTGTCCTCACGGACAAAGACAATCAAATCTTCTGAGACAACCTCGGGCTCGATCGCTGAATATCCGACATTCAGGATACTCTCGACCCCGCCATCGTAGCCGATGATCGCGATGGCATAAAAGCCTTCGCTGATCTCCAACTGGACGGCGATCCAGCAACCATCTGCCGACCAAGACGGATTACGAACGTCCTGATACACACCCGAAGTCAAGTCACGAATGAAGTTTCCGGCTTTATCGAACAGCCAGATATTCCATTCGCGATCAGTGCCGAAGCCGTAATGTTCAGTCGCAACTGCGTTGGTCGCGCAGGTCTGCTCTTGAGCAGACACAGCAGTCAATTCCTTGGGCGGCTTCGAAGTTAAGGTCCATGCCGCCGTGGGTGATGGGGGATTCGGCGTCTGCGTGGGGGACTGATTTGTCGCCGTGGGTCGCGGCGTCCGCGTGGACTGGTTCGGCGTCGGTGTCCATGCCGCCGTGGGTTTAGGCGGCTTCGAAGTCAGAGTCCACACTGCCGTAGACGTAGGTCGTGGCGTCTGCGTGGACGGCTGATTTGTCGCTGTTGACGGATTTCCCTTAGGACAACCGCCAGCAGGGGCCGGGATGATATCGCCCTCGTGATTAATGTGGCCATTATACGCGCCGTCGTCATCCACGGTAATCTCGATGTAGCCGCCGTTGCCGGTCTGGTGACAGATGGTTACGGGAGTGTGACCGCCCCCACCAGACTTCGGGGTTTTTGTCGCCGGCTTGCCCCCTTGAAGGACATCGCCGGCCTCGGCTGCGGCCGTACCAGCCGCAGGCGTCTGCCCGCTAACCGGTTTGGCGAACACGCCAAAAGTGACCGCAATCACCGTCAGGACGACGGTGATGGAAAAAATACGAAACAAACTTTTCATTTTTTCTCCAAACAGGATTTCCGGCAGTTTTAGCTACCGGATTGAGATTGGTGATGAAAACTTTAAAGCATCCGCGTATTAATTCGCTGGCAACGACTATTTCACATTGACAGCCTTTCCAAAAATCTTTTACGCAGAAGCTATCAAAGACCCCTTGCAACCGGGCCCTGACCAACTTCTGTAATTTTTAAGGTACTTAGACTTATATTATAACATGGATAAGGCTAAAAATCAAATCATGCCTCATCCTGCTCAATATTTTGACTGATTAAACAGCTTTTTATTATACACAAAACCACCCGGAAAAGGGTGGTTTTGTGTTGTGTCCCCTGTTCTTATCCCAGGAACACGTTTTAAACTTCAGAATTTATTGGAACGGCTTTAACTCTGGCATTGGCAGATCAAGAGAACCGCAAGTAAGTTTGTTGATCCATCTCTGTGTAGTCAAGTAAACAAATCCGGTGGGCTTCATTCCTTGATACCAAGGATTCAAAATCTCCGCTTCGTGCTTAAATCTTTATGGTTTTTATGTTTTTCACTGTCAACCAAGCGCGCACTAAGCCAAAACCAGCCTTGTTGATGCTAAAAGCCTCAACTTCGCGAACATCTTTGAGAAAGATCAAAACGCAGTATTTTTTATCTTTTGCCCACTGATAAAACCCGTGAAAGTCGCTTAAACCGATCTCTTTACCGTATTTCTTCATAATCTCTCGAATCATTGCCAATTTAAGATTTTCAAACTGTAAAGCTTTGGCAACTTCGGCTTTTAAACCCACTGGTTCTCCTGAATTTTTGAAATAAACCATGTCACCCTTTTTGACTTTTCCCCAAGCCTCACCCTTAGTTTTGTACCATCGCGATTCAATAGTTTTTTCACCGGATAAAATCTTTGGAAGTAAATTCCAAGATTTTTTCATTATGGCAACATGATCCATCATCTTCAAAAAATGAATATCTCCGATTATTTCCTATTCCAATGTTCTTAAGAATTTGAGAATAGATTTCCCCCGATCAGAAAGTTTATGCCGAACAGAGTTGGCATCATTTCGCTTCAAAACCAAGCCCGCAATCGCCAGTCTCCTGACGTGTTCAGATGCAGTTTTAAAATTGATCCGTAAACTTTCTGAAATTTCTACCAAAGACAGTTCTGGCTGTTTTTCCAATAAAAACATGATCTCAATTCTTCGATGATTGGCAAAACCTTTCACTACCCTCTCAAATTGGTACATTGTTTTCATAGATAAGAATTCAGTCAATGACGTCAATATTATACTGCCATTTCCTCTATTCTCAAATTCTCAAGAATTTGAGAATAGAGGAAAAAATAACGGCTGTAAATCCTAAAAAACCAAGAATTAATAAAAATAAGCCCTAAAATAAGGCTATTTTAAGACGACGCAGCTATTTCTACAATTTCTGGTGAGACCAATTTGACCAGATCCGGCAGATACATACCGATAGAAAACTTTCTATCACCAGCATTAAAAACGACTTTTTCGTTATCAAGAACTTTCTTATCAAGAAAAACTTTTAAGCCAAAGAGATTACCGAATGGCGGCACGCCACCTGGCAAAACCCCGTTCGTAATCTCTGACACTTCGTTTTCCGTGGCAAAACGAAATTCTTTGATATTCAATAAATCTTTAACTTTTTTCTCATTGAACTTATCAGAACCCCTAACTATTAACATGACGAAAAAACTATCATGATTTTTATAGCACTTTACGATCAAAGCCTTAGTTCCCTGCTCTAGTTTGTATCCAATTCTAATTTTTGAAGCTTCTTCGCTTGTCCTGACCGGCTCGTGCTCAAAGGTTTCGAACCAAAAACCATTATCTTTCAAAAGACTGGTTATTTTTTCCACCAAAGGATGAAACTTCATGAAGACACGCTAAACAAAGCAATTTCTTTCTCCCTTTCCCCTAGGAATCTTCTGGCAAAATCCATACCGATTTTTGTAACAAAATAACTTGGCAGGTCGCGCCTAAGATTATTCATATATTCTTCTGGCGCCACTCCTTTTCGCAACGTATCCTGCCAAAAATTTTCTTGCGTAAAAGACCAAAGATGATCAAGATCGACAAGAATTTTCACCTCGGATCTCTTCTTGTCATCCTGACTGACTTTTTCCGGAAAGTCATGCCACCTGACACAGGCACAGATTAAGTCTCGTTTCTGATCATCAACGTCCCATGATTAAAGCTTCTCTATGGCAATTTTCTCGCCTTCAATTGCGTGTTTTTCTTTCGGCGTCAAAGAATTGCCAGTCAATACCAATCCCTTGATCCCCAAACTCTCGGCGATTTCTTTTTCGTTGAGCCTGCTCCACCCAATATCGTGAAGTATAAATGCCAAAGCAACAACGTCGCGATCAATCATCTCGTTTATCTCTTTTTCGTAAGCTAAAATCAATTTTTCAAAAAAGGAAAAACAAACAGCCACATGAACATCAGTTGTCCTCACGCCAAGCTCGGGCAAACAATCAAGAAAATATGAACGATATTTTTCGGGCACATTCGACAGATACTTATCATCCCACGGGATGAAAAGCAAAAAATGTTTTTGACTTTCCGGAAGAGAACTCGATTCGGGTTCTCTTAAAACCACACCAGTCGGCAATGTTATCTCTTTCTCCATGGTCGCCATTGATCAATACTTTTCAACGATTGATTTTATATTCTCAAATCTGACCACTCGATGGCTTTTGAGACAACGATCAAACTCCATCAGCAACTCAAACATCAATTTTGTGCCATTAACATAGTCGCCTTTGCCCGCCGGTATGTGTGTCATTAATGTTCTGAGAATATTCAGACTGAAAATATTATTCTCAATATGAGCAACAACGGCCCAAGAACCATCATGCATTTCAAAAAAACGAGCATGAAGCCTTCTTTTACCAGGAGAAAGTTTGAAATAAAGAAGCTTCTGAAAACGGGAAGTAAAAACTCCGAAAAGTTTCGGGATTAAACCGTAAAAAGGAATGCTAAATTTACCAATGCCCATGGCGACGGTAAAATCCGACGAAAAAGCATGGCTAATCAGAACCCCGATATTAAAACCAAGATCGTCCAAAATATCCTTAACCTGCCAAGCAGTTAAATCGCCAAGATCATGGTTCAAGTTTTTCAATACAATAATCTCTTCGACATTTTCCTTACCGGAAAGTTCGTGCGCTTTTAAACGTTTCCCGCTATTAAGTTTTCCATTCTTTTCCAAAAACTTATCAAGAAGGATAGAGGAAATACCAAGATCACAGCCGGCGTAGCTTTTTAAAGAAAAACTCGTGGTGTCGTCAAAGGAACGAACAAATGAACCAATAATGCTCATAAATATAAAATAATATGGATCAAAACTAATCCATATTATCAGAAAAACACAAAAACATCATTTCTAAATTTTTGATTCAAGACAGGACCACTGTCACATAACGTTCCAGAATATGCGATCTTCCGCTACATCCATATTTTATCAAATTAAAAGCTGTAGCGGAGTATGGGTGAGAGCCTGCAAGGCTCGAACCGCATATACTGTGTTGTCCGACCCGAGTGGCCATCGGGAGCGAGAGTGCAACGTGGCTTTAGCGTACATTATTTCCTTAATTTCATTTTCAGCAAACTTTTTATTTCCTTCTTCGGCTCAAAAAAGGGGGGGGGTTGAGCTGAGATTTTTAAATATTGGGCACAAGCTGTTCTAACTCTTTCAAAGCCGAAACCGCGTAACTTTGAGCCGGATTATTTGCAACTTGAGCCAGTTGCCTAATAACTGTTACCTGTTTTATTGCCTTCTCCTTTGTAGGCAAGGTAATATCTGACAAACCTTTTTTGTATTCAACGGGGAAGAAGACAGAAATACTTTCCTGTGACTTCTTTTGAATTCTGTCAGAACCCAAGCCACTTCCTCTAATATTCCATCCTTGATGAAAGGCCAGGCTTAGTGCTGTCCTTCTCACGATTTCCACTATCTGACTTACAATTGTTGCTTCAACTAAACCTGTCACGATTCTCTGTTTCTGTTTTGGTTGAAATAATTCCTCTTTTCGATCAGAAAGATAGCTAGAAAAATAATCTTCCCATTTTTCGATGTTGATTTTTCCATTACCAATCTCATTCTTTATTTCTTTAAAACCATTCCCCAGCTGGTCCGATATGTTTAATCCCGCAATAATACTATTAGGGTCAATGATGATTTGTTTTGTGGGGTTGCACTTATAATCTTTTGACAAGTAGAAGCCCAAGTTGCCTTTTGCCCACATATTTATCTGCCCATCAATATTTTTACTATCTTCATCTAAGAAAACGTCGGCATTATGACCAGGACCAGGATAATGCGTAGGTAGTAAAACTAATAAAACCCCCTTTGATTCTTCTCTTTCGTCACTCGCCCCGTAAGCCATATTTTGTTCGGCATAGAGCGAATAAGCAACATTGGAGTTAAGTGTTACTGTTGAATACCCATCATATGACTTCAGTCCATTGTTGAGAATTTTATGAAGATTGTCTTTGCTTGTTCCGTGAAGCAAAATTAAAGGGTGAAAAAATGCTTTAGGATCCGATGATAATAATTTTTTAAGTGAAGTTGCAAAAATCACTGAATTCATATTTTGTATTTTTTCTCCCTCTTTTTATAAATAAAAAGTTTGCTGAAAATTTAAAATAGTAATAATGTATGTCGGACAACGTTCGCGTGTATGAGAAGTTTCGCCGACTTCCTTATTTTTATTATAGAGGAGGCGAAATTTGGGTGAAAGAAAAAGTGCAACCTTTGAAAATTATTAACGCACTTTTTCTTGAACCTCATATACTTTGTTAGGCGATGTAATATAAAATATTTCTTTATTTTAACTCATCAAGATATTTGGAAAATTCGCCCCAAATAATGTCTAATGATTTTTTACCATTTTCTTGAAAAATTTTTTTATCAATTATTTCAAATCGTAATGTATAATCTTTTGGTCCTCCGCCGTGATCGATTTCTTCCAAAACTATATTTACGGCTTCACTGCCGATTCTTTGGTTAATTTTGGCTGTTAATTCCGCAATTTTTTCTTTGAATAATCTTTGGATACTAAGCTCCTGCTCATTTTTCGTTTCATCATTAACATAGCTCAAATATGGATTCTTGTTTGTCTCCGCATGCCCATAACAACTTTCGCGGGGAGTAATCGGCAGTGAAAAAAATTTTTTAAGAATTGGGATTATGTCTTCATCGATTTCTTTTGATTCCAAAGATTGTCGCAACATCTCTAAATTATCTCTGTCTTTGGTAAAAAATCTTTCGGGTTTAAATTCTTCATTCATAAAAAATATTTTATATTATTTCGCCTAACATCGGGCTTATGCGAAGTTGCGAGCCGAGTGGAGGAATTTTGAGGCAACCCACAAAATTCCGACCTCCTGGCGAGCAATTTGGGAAACCGAAGTGCAACGAGGTTTCCGCATAAGCCCTGTTAAGTGAGATCGAAAGGAGTGAGAAGTGTAACGTCCCGACGAACGAAGCGAGGAGAGTTTTACGGAGTCTCGGCAAGTCTAAATTTATGGCAAATTATGGATTTTTTCAAATCTTTCAAATTCCAAATCATCAGCTGAATTTCTTTGGCTTCGAACTCGCCAAAATCTTGCCCTTTGCCAGAAATAAGTTCCACATCATTTTCCAAAACTCCAATTGAAGCATGTGGAACATAATTTTCATTTTCAAATTGCAGTTGACTGCTAGACAAAATTTTGAATAATTTTTTATGAAGCTTTGAAAGTTCTTTTGATTCAACTCCTGCAAAAAGTGCTGTTGGAAATTTTGCAACATCTTTTATACTTACCTTGAAAGATTTTTGTTCATCTAATATTTTTTTTGATTTAGCAATCCATTCATCCAAAATGTCTTTTTTGGGCTTTTCATCAGTTAATGAGATTGCCTTGACAGTAACATGACAAAAATCTGAATTCCTCCAATCAAATACAAAATTTCCAGATATTTTAACTTCTTTCAAAGCTTCTACTATCTTTTTCGGTAAAAAGAAATTCAGCGTTATTGAATAATTTGCCATAATAATCTAAATATTATTTATACTATATAAATTTGCCGAGACGGAGTAAAATTTCACTTAACTCGTTATTAGGCGAATTGTTTACATAAATACATTAAATATTG
>MHHX01000002.1 GCA_001817215.1 Candidatus Brennerbacteria bacterium RIFOXYC1_FULL_41_11
GCTGTAAATTTTATTCGTCTTTGTATTACCACTATATATTATTATCTCGTCGCCACCACCGATAAGCTGAACTTTTTCGCCCCTTATTACTAGTGCTTGTTCATTATTCAAAACACGAATAGGCAAATCCAGACTTTTAGATTTTTCTTCAAGCAGTTCTTTCATCTCTGGCCTATAGTGAGCTTTTACCAAAAAAGGCACCAGATTCATAGCAGTAAAATCTGTTATTCCAAATCGTTCACTATTTCGGTTAGACCACGTCTTCATGATTATTGATGGGCAGGCGATATATGCACCAGCGCTTAGCCCGATATAAACAAGCCCTTTTGGTAATAATTCCTTGAGGACTTCATCAAAACCACTTTCCCTAACAGATTTTAAAAGATAAAAAGTACTTCCACCTACAACATATACAACATCTACATTGGAGAGTGCCTTTTTTAACTCCTCTTTGGATTTGCCGTTTATATCGTATTCAATATACGAAAAGTTCAGCTTATTCATTATTTGTTTTTGCTGTTCTGTGTAAACCAAATCAGATGACTTTTTTAAGCCAGTTGTTATATATAGCACCCGAGACCCTGAGAGAGGCTTTGGCAAAAATTCATCTAATTCGCTGGTGGCGATTTGATTATCTATTGATGTAAGTATTATCGTCTTCATTGATACAAAGAATAAAATTTATGGCAGATAACTCGTTATTAGGCGAATTGTTTACATAAATACATTAAATATTGTACATTATGCGAAGTTATGTTAATTTTCAACCATATGAAAAATAACTTAAATAATTTTAAGCTTTCATAAATAATTATGCAAGACCAGTTAAATCTAACCGAACGAGAGTTAAGAATAAGAAACTACAGCCCAAAAACCGTAAAAAGCTATCTCTATGGCCTACAAAAGTATTTTACTTTTAAAAAGTTAAATCCAGAAACATTGAATCAAGATAATGTCCGAAATTTTCTTTTATATTGCGAACAAAGTAGCATTTCCGCCCAAAGCAGAAACTTGTTTTTAAACGCAATTAAATTTTATTATCGAAACGTAACTAAAGATGTCCAAAAAATCGATATCCATTCTGCGAAAAAACCCCAAAAACTACCCGTTATCCTATCGCGAAACGATATTGAAAAAATTTTACAAACACTTACAAATAAAAAGCACAAGCTTCTTTTATCACTTGCCTACGGCGCAGGACTACGGGTAAGTGAAATTGTCACCCTAAAAACACAAGATATAAATTTAGAAGAAATGACTATTCATATCAAACAAGCAAAAGGGCAAAAAGATCGCATTAGTATTTTGTCGGAAAAATTAGTCAATGACCTTGAACAGCTAATTGCCGCAAAAAACCAAAATGCTTATGTTTTCGAAAGCGAACGAGGCGGAAAATTAACGACACGAACAGCACAAAAAATTTTTGAAAACGCTCTCGCGAAAAGCGGTATTAAAAAGAACGCCACTTTTCACAGCCTTCGCCACAGTTTTGCAACACATCTTTTAGAAAACGGTGTTGACGTCCGTTATGTTCAGGAACTTCTGGGCCATCAGAATATCAGAACCACACAGGTTTATACTCACGTTACAAACCCCAAACTCAAAAATATTAAAAGTCCTTTGCAATAAAAAATTCCAATTTGCGCTTAAAATCGGCTGGCGAGCCCTCGCAGAGGGCGAGCCAACAAAGACATTTCCTAACTGGCGGTGTTTCTTGGACGAAGTTCGAACTTTCTTTGAGTAAACCCCCCACTAAGGAAGCCAGCCCCGCCACTGCTCGACAAGCTCGCACCACCACAGAAAAATACTCTTTGCTCTTTTCATTTTGCGCGCGCCGGATTTTTTCTTCTCCTAATGAAAAGAGTATTTTTCTGTGGTGTTTTGCAATGAATTGCAAGGTGGCGGGGCTGGCCTCATTTTGATTTGGCAAGAGAAAAGCGGAATTCCCCCCACACACCCCTTCCGCCGTGTTCTTGCGGGGACGGACGGGATTTTTGGCGGCGGCATTATCTAATCTCTGTATCTATGTCGTTTGCTTCATAAAGATACTTCACTGCACTTGGGTTATGCAAATGGATCAGATAGGTGCTGACATTAGTTAGGTTGCCTGAAATTTTGATTTGTCCTTTGAATTGATAATCTCGCACTTTTTCCAAACCCTCATTTTCGGATAAACACGCTCCGGCGACATCATCCATAAATTTCCTATTTTTCTTCTCGCCGTTACCAATAATATAGATATTTTCAAATTTGCCCTGCACGCAATAATTTATCCGTTCTTTGTGAGAGGTGATGTCGCCACGTTCGCGCACAGCTCTGGACGCAACAATGCGAATGGCACATCTCATATATTTCCCAACAAAAGTGTCCGGCGTTGTCGTGTCTCCTACTTCTCTTTGGGCAAATTTTTCAAGGAAATTTACAACTGATTTTACCTCGTCAATTATTTCAGATGAGGGTTTGGAAAGAAAAACTTTACTGCCGAGATATGTAAGTTCTTGAATGAGAATTGGAAAAAACGCACCCAATCTTTCAATATGGACATACTGTTGAATCAATTCTCGTATCGCTTCGTGTTTATCAAGCTCCGGCACAAAATACTCGCTCATAAACTGTTCAACCGATGATCTGCTTTCTTTTTCCAAAATCAATTTTGTTGAAAACAGATTGAGAGAAGTTTTCTGTGTTTTGGAAAGATGCCTCGCTGATTTCTTGAGTAGTGCTTCGGCGGTAAAAAGATAGGCCGCGTGAATAAGATTTTTATTCCGATGATTGCGGTCTCGCATTACAATTATTGCTTGCCCCTCTTCCCATACAATTTCGTCTTTGCCGCGTGCCGTCCACCGCAAAGAAATCCTAGGGAATGTTGTTGTGGTATTCGCTTCCAGCGCAGATACAAAAGAATTCACGCGACCTTGTATCTCTGACTTCGTTGCAAAATAATCAGCGGTTTTCCAAATATGGCTAATAGCCCAAGCTATCATGCTTGCCCATTTCTCAAATTTTTCTGGATTCTTTATGAAATACCAACAAACAAGAAGCGTAATGCCTACGCCTATTGGAAAACCGAAAAATTGATATAACGCTATAACGAATGACATATTTATTCTGGTTTATTCTTTTCTTTTTCTGCTGTGTACTCAGTAAAAGCAATCACGCAGGCGGGTTTATCACAAACAAAATTTATCCCGCCGGATTCCGGCAAAATTGAATAGAGATTTTCTTTCGTTACCGCTTCTTTGCAAAACTTGCACAAAAATTCGCCAGCATCAAATTTATCTTTTACTCCAAGCCGTTGCAAAAGATTATCTAAATCTCTTTCGTGAACAGCATTTATTTCTTTATTTTCTCTGTCCATAAATTATTTTATTAAAGTTTGCCTTCTTTTACCCCCGCCGGCGGCGGTTCAATTCCTAAAAATTCTCTGTAGATTCTATTTTTATATTCTTCGCCAATTTCATTGACGGCTTCAATAAATGCTTTGTATGTTCCGAGCCCGCCGATTTTTTCCCAAAAATCATTGCCGATCAAAACGACTTCGTCGTTTTTCATATCAAACCACCTTGCCGGAAAAGCCCATGAGTAACTTTCTCGCTTTCCAAAGGGATTATATGGGAGTGCATAATAAGCCCCATCAACTTGTAGCGGCTCCATGCTATAAAGTTTTAGTATTTTCTCCTTACTTACTTTCGTTTGATCGCTGTTAGGTAGTGGTGCTTTCAACTCAAAAGCATATTTCTTTTTATTTTTCTTGTCTTCCGCATATACATCAGTGATAACCGTAACGGGGATAAGCTTTGTGCTTTTGCCCTCCAAGATATATTTCAATTCGTTATCCCAATCTGGTCTGATACGTTTCTTTCCCTTTTCTCCGTGTTCAAGATTATTCAGTACCTCTTGAATCCTGCGTAATCGTTCCGCATTTACTTTTCCGGTTATGGTCCGTCCCTTCTCGCCGTAGCCAAGACCTTTATTTGCCGCTACTATGGCCAATTTCTCCCAAACACCGCCGAATGGAGTAACGAAGCGTCGCTCAAAATGAGAACCCTTAAATATTTCATCGGGCACTAGAGCGGCGTAAAGCGGCTTTTTAGCTTTGTGCTCCTCTTTAACAAAAGGGTCTTCAACTAAAACTGTGTTCATAACCCTCTCCATCATCGCTTTAATGACGGATTGAATTGCTTCTTTCATTTCTTGTTTTTGTGTCATATTTTTTGCCATATTAAAATACTTTCGTAAAATGCACCTTCGCGTCTTCCGGTCCGGCGGTTCACATGACGCTCAACCCGTCCAATTTCCTTAAATCCTGCGTTTTCTGCTTTGTAAAGTCCGTATTTGTCATTTACAACGATGAGGGCCAAACCCTTGGGCGTCATGAATTTACGAGTATGGAGCAAAACATCATTTATGCCTTTGATATAATCCTGTTTTGCTTGTTGTGATTGTCCATTTTTTGCAGGGCCGATTTCTTTCGTCTCGTTATTTTTTAGACCAAGTAATTCGTAAGCGTATTTATGCTGTTCGTGGTAATCAATTAAGCCAATGTAGGGAGGAGAGGTAAAAACCATATCAATGCCATTTGGTAACTCAACCTCGCGCGAATCCGCATGGTTTACAATGACTTTTGCTTTCGTCTTAATTTTAGAAAATTCTTTTACGCGATCTAATGTATCAATCGTGTAGCGCGACAAGAATTTATATGCTTCCTCAACCGGCTGACAAGTCCGTTGGTGTTTGTAACATTGATATGGTTTTATTTGCGGCTCTTTAGGGAAATCTAAGTCGTAGTGGGTAACAAGCCGAGCAGAGCGCGCCGAACGAGACAAAACAATTCTTAGTAAATCTTGGTAGGTATAATCTTTGATAAGACGTGAATAACATAAAAGCTCTTTTTGCGTGTTCGGCGCAAACCAGTTTTGGATATACTCATTTTTTGTTGAAAAAAGTTTATTTACTTTGTCATCTTTAGAAAACTTGCTTTTGTAAGTATCGAGACGTTTCAAAATATCGTAAATTTCTTTTTCAAGAAGTGGTATATCGTAATCTGCCGTTTTAACTTTCGACAGTAAAACATTGAAAATAGATATGTCTGTGCCAATCGAATCTATGCCAAGCGCATTTGCCTCAACTAAAGTTGTTCCGCTCCCCGCAAACGGATCATAAACAAGAGTTGGTTTATATTTTCTTAAAAATATCTCTACAAGTTGCGGAATAAACTTTCCGAGATATGGATGTAAACGATGAACGTGCTTTGTTCGTTGATGCTCCGGCAAGTCATTCTCGCGCCAATTCAAATTTAGAGTTTCAAGTGAGGTTTCCGGTCTTACGCTCGCAAAATCAGTCAGGGGTTGCTGATTATATTGCTTGGCTATTTTTTGTGCAATTACGTTATCGTACATATAAACATTTTAGCACTAAACACCCCACTATTCTAAAAAACGTTGGAAACACTACGGTTCAAAGTTGGTAATCTGGCGGTGGGGGCGGGATTCGAACCCGCGATGAGATTTCTCCCATAGCTGCTCTCCAAGCAACCGCACTAGGCCACTATGCGACCCCACCGAGATAAAACTTAATTTAACAAATCCAAGGCTTTAAATCAAAGAACGTGGCTTATTCAACAAAGACTTTAAGCGCTTTTTATAAACATACATCTTGCCGTCAGCCTCATTAATCAATTCATCAAGATCACCCACAAAACTAGGCTTGCGATTCTTATCCAAAACGGAAGAAACGCCGAAACTGAAAGAGATCTGGCGTTGGCGGCCGACAAAACCGTTAAATATTGTCTTTGAAACCGCTTGCTTTATTTTCTCAACAATTATTTCGGCATCTTTTCTGTCAACACCGATTAACGCCACGACAAACTCATCTCCAGACCACCGGCACGGAATGTCGATATTTCTAACACCACGTTTCAAGGCTTTAGCAAAAGCAATGATTGCCTTGTCTCCGATCACGTGTCCAAGCTTATCGTTTAATTTTTTAAGATCATTAAGGTCGAAAAAAACCATGGACAGGTTACCGATCCGCAGACTTCGCCTATTCTTCGCTCCGCGACGATGCGCCACTTCCAATTCTTTCAAGTAACCAATAACATCTTCGCGAAAACCAATCCGATTATACAAACCCGTCATCTGATCGTGATGAACCAACTTCTTGAGTTTTTTGATCTCTTTTTCAAGTTCTTGTATTTCCTTGTTCTTGTTTTTTACCATATTCCTGTTTTCATTTATCTATTTTTTCCAACAATTCTATTCTCTTTTTTATTGACGGGTGAGTTGAAAACAAAGTTGTGAACCAAGATTCTTCACGCAACTTCACGCCACTATCTTCCTTCAACGGACTCGAAATATAAAGATGACTCATGGCCGAACTTGCGTAATGCGGTTTAACTCGGCTTAAAGAAATTTTCCGCAAAGCATTTGCCAAACCATCGGGGTGCCGAGTCAAGAGCACGGCATTTGCATCTGCGAGAAACTCGCGTTTTCGGGAAATCGCCATTTGAATCAAAAATGCGATTACCGGCGACAAAACCACCAACGCCACGCCAATAATCATCAAAACGCCGCCATTCCGCCGGTCATCGCGATCTCTCGAACCATGCCAAAGTCGCGAACGTAAAAACATATCAGAAAGGATACTCACAAACCCCACCAGGACAACAATGATTGTTGATAATAAGATGTCTCGATTACCAATGTGTGAAAGCTCATGAGCAATCACTCCCTCAACCTCGTCCTTATCAAGCACCTCTAAAAGACCACGGTTAACAGCCACAACGGCATGATTTTTATCACGGCCAGTGGCGAAAGCATTCAGACTCAGATCGTCAACCACGTAAAGCTTGGGCATCGGCAAGCCCGCAGTAATTGCCAAGTTTTCAACAATTCTATAAAGCTCCGGGAACTCTGATTTTTTAGCAATCTCTTTGGCACCTGCTAGACCCAAAACAATTTTGTCGGAAAACCAATAAGAAAAGAAAACACTGAATAAACTGAAACCAAAAGCAAAAACCAAGATCGATTGATCATTATAATAACAACCAAAGAAATATCCCAAGCTGACGATCAGTGCCATAAAAAGAGCAATAAAAACCCAGGTTTTAAAAATGTTTTGTGAGATTTGTTTGTAAACAATCATATTGATAATCCAAAAGTCAAAATGCAGAGCTTAGAAGCCAGGAGCTGGCTACTTGAGAATCCCCCATCATTGTTTCTCCTGATAAAACAGCTCATTTCCCTTGCAAAAACTCCTCAAAAGTATGTTTAGATAAGGATTCTTGAGTTGTGTTTTATACTTTAACATTCCTTTATTTTTTATTTTTTGTTCTTGCTTGTTGAGCTCAAAAGAATACCATAAAAATCCGCTGCCGATAAACCTTTTTGGCGGTGAAAGTTTATGATTCAAGGAATTTTTACTGGAGAAAGAAAAACCACGATAGTGAACAAGAAAAAAATAAGTTTTGATTTTGTTTTCCAATTCACCAAGGTAATCTTTAACCAGCCAGTATATAGTTCGGTGATCTTTATGCGTATCGATAATGCCATGAGTAATAATCGCAGTTGGTTCAAAATCAAGAATTGAATGTCTCAGAATGCGGGATAACTCCTTGCCGGAAAAAGCCACCCCGGGCTCTTTGACAAAATCAAAAATGACTTTGTCTGATTTTAAATAATTCACAAAAACGGGTTCAGCCCAGTTTTTCTTAAAAAGCAAATGTAAGTTCCCGCTCGGAAAACCGCAAAAAATCGTATTTTCCTTTATCCCACCGACAAGCTTCAACGCAGACAAGGTTTCCTTGGCTCTTTTTGCACCAAGAGAAGCGAAAAAACTCTTTAACCTCCCGCTGTCCAAATAAGAGTACGCCGCAGACCATTCGCCAAGAGTCACAACGATTATTTTCAACTGAGCTCCGTTCAAAACCGCTCTTTGCAAATACCCCGAACAAGATAACCATTCATCATCAGGATGGGCCACAACCAGAAGTATTCTGTCGCTTGATTTTGGCTCGGACATTACATTAAAACTAAGATTTTCCGAACTTTTTACCTTTAGACTTTTTCCTTTTGAATTAATTCTCAACATTGGCAACACAAAATCAAGGCTCTAATATTAGAACGAGACGGAAACTAAAAAAATTCTCACCGGATTATTTAAAAGATAGCGTTAAGAAGTTAGAACCTTACCTTGACGGGCTGTTTTTCCTCTTCTGAAGAAGTCTCAAAAAGTTCTGAGGATTTGAATCCGAAAATCTTTGCCAAAATATTTCCCGGGAAACTTTCAACAGAGGTGTTAAAGTCCCTGACCACGCCGTTGTAAAACCTTCTTGCTGATTGAATTTTGTCTTCTGTATCTACCAACTCTCGTTGTAACTCTAAAAAGTTCTGGTTGGCTTTCAATTCCGGATAAGCCTCGGCCACGGCAAAAAGCGATTTTAATGTTTCTGAAAACATATTTTCCGCCCCGGCTTTATCTTTCATGTTTTTGGCACCCATAGCCTGGGATCTTGCCTGTGAAACCCTGTCAAAAACCTCTTTTTCATGGCTGGCATAGCCCTTAACGGTTTCGACCAAGTTCGGCACTAGGTCATATCGACGTTTCAGCTGAACTTCGATATCAGCAAAAGCCTCTTTAACCCGATTTCTCATCCGAACAAACCCGTTAAAGCTCAAGATTACACCTAAAACAACCGCACCCAAAACTATCAAAAAAATACTCATAAAAAATATCTGTTTTTTAATTTACAAATCTGTCTGCCACAGTTATAATCATTATAACACAAGTAAGATTCACCCCAAAGGAGGTGATAATGCAAGTTACAATTGTATTCAATAAAGAATATCAAAAACGATTCGTTCTCCAGACCAAAGATGGATCGTATGTCGGCCTTGTGGGAGAGAAGGTGAGATCGACTTGGGCAGCAAAAAAATTCCCGAAACACCCAACAACCGAAGCCAGCATGAAACCAGACACGATCCTGGCTGAAATAAATGAATTTGCTCTAAAATACAAGATCCAGATCGCCAACCCAGAGAGTGTCGGGGAACGACTCTCTGCGGCCAGTCATGCCTAAAGGCACGCAAAACCAAAAAGAACATCCGCAAACGCGGACGTTCTTTTGTTTTATCTTTTCCCCATGCTAAACAAAAAATATTTCACTCTCAGAATCGGAATAAACTTGAATAAGCAGTAAGCAATCAACCTTAACCATGATCGCAGATATCCCCGCAAAAATCCCGGATAATCTTTCCTGAATTTCAAAACCAAACCAAAACTGTTTTTAAACTGCAAAATTCGATTTTTTGAACTCAACGCGTTTTCGCGGAACCGCCATTTAACCGCGTGGACCTGCAAATTGGCGAACTTGCCTTTTTTACCAAGCCTTAGCCAAAGATCGTAATCTTCAACATGTAAAGTTGCCTCACTCTCATCGTAGCCACCCAGAGACAAAACAATATCCTTGCGGAACATTACACTTGTGTGAGTAAAACAATTTTTACCAAGAATCTGGTTCCTGATTTTTTCATCTGTTTCGGGATTCAGATATTTAAAAATTTCTTTTCCCCCACCAGCCAACGGATCATCAAAGACAATCGTTCCTGTACCAACCAAAACACAGTCTGAATTTTTATCCAAAAACTCAACTTGCTTTTTCAACTTATTCTCATCGGACCACTCATCGTCATCATCAATTCTGGCGATAAACTCGCCTCTTGCTTCATGCAAGCCCTTATTCAAAGACTTCTGAATCCCAAGATTTTTTTCATTCTTCAAAAGAAGAATCCTGCTATCATTTTTTGCCAACCCGCCCACAACGACATACGTGCTGTCCATTGAGCCGTCGTCAATAATAATCAGCTCCCAATCGGAAAAACCCTGAGCCTGAACGCTCTTGATGGCATTGGTAATAAACTTTTCACCGTTGTGCGTCGGCAGAATTACGCTCACTTTAATCATTCTTCTATTCTGGAAACAAAACAACTATTCTAGCTTTCTCAAGAAGGCTAGAATAGTTTCCCCGCGGGGAGTTAATTTTTGCCGGACAGAAAAACCGTCAGACCTTTTCATTATCAATCCGGCAATAGCCAGTCGTCTGACATGATCCGCCGCTGTCTTATAATTGATCTCCAATCTCTCCGTAATCTCCTCGACAGAAAGTTCGGGCTCCTTCGCTAAAAGCTCCATGATTTGTATACGACGATGACTGGCAAAGCCCTTTGTCACTCTTTCTAACTGATAAAAGTTTTTAGCCTCTTTTGTTGTGTTGGCCATCTTTTTTATTAATTTAAATTATTATAAACCATTCTAGTGTTCTCAAGAAAGCTAGAATGGTTAAATTTCAGGAAGAAAGCAAATAACTAAACAGCGACTCGTATTGTTTGACGATTTTTGCCCAATCATATTTTTCTTGCCACTCTGAAAAGGCAGTATCAATGATCTTACCCCTTTCGTTCGGATGATCAAGATAGAAATTTGCTTTTTTTGCCATTTCTTCCGGAGTTTTGACAATTTCCAGCAGATTTTCGTGATCACGCACCATACCAATGTCTCTGGTAATAAACAAAACTTTGGCGGCGAAAGATTCATACATCACCAACGGCGCATACTCAAACGAAGATCCGAATAAAAACAAGTCAGCAGTCTTATACGCAGACAAAACAAGATTTTTATCATTGCCGGACAAAAGCTTGATGTTCTTTCCCAAAAGATCGGCTAGTTTGCAAAATGGATAACACCCCAAAACCATGTGACCTAAACGCTTCCAGCCAATGGATGGAATATTTCCAACAATCAAAAGCGTTGTATCTTGACGATCCATTTTCTTAAAAGCCTTAATAACGAAATCATGGCCCTTGGCACGATAATGATTTGCCACCGTCAAAGCAACGTATCTTGTTTTGATGCCATGACGTTTTTTGAAAATCGGATCGTCCAAACTAATCTCCGAAGAGCCGTTGGGTATAATCATGGCTTTCCCACCAAGACCATGTTGGTCCCCAAATTTTTTATCCTGATAATTCGGCGACATATAAACCAAGGCATCGTATTTTTTCAGGAACTCAGGCAGTTTTTGATAATACCAAGTATACAAAGGATTTTTCAAAGTATAACCACAGGGAACAAAAACCTTCTTGGCTTTAATCTTATCCAGAACTTCAAAGGTCAGGTCGCTGGCCCAGTTTTCCGCGGCATAGTTAAGAACAATATCCCAATCTTTTTGCAAAAAGTTCTGATAGCGCTTAATTTCTTCTTGGTTGCCGGAAATATTGTGCCTGACCTGTTTCCCGAAAATTTCAAACTCCTCAACTTTCACGCCATTAATGGTCCCGTCCTGACGTCCATTAATCTTGGTTGTTGCCACAAAAACTTCGTGTCCAAATCCAACCAGTCTTTCCGCCAGTTGCCTGGCGACTTCTTCAGCCCCGCCTTTGTGCGGCTCGTAAAACTCGACGGTAAATAATATTCTCATATCAATCCCTCTTAATTTTAATCCAAGAATCCGGTAAGAGATCCTTTGTATCTATCAAAACGTTATTAAACCACTTATCAGGTGCCAAAATTATTTTTTGTTTATTTTTATTCAGCCAAGCTCCCCACCAAGAAAAAGTGCTGTTGGCAATTATTTGGTGTTGGCATCTTGACATCAAAATCATCTCCTCCTGATCTTTAAAACCATCACGATTCTCAAATTCAATGAAGATGCCCTTCTCGATAATAAAATTTTTCTTTACCCAATTTATATCATCGGAAAATACGAAAAAACTGACCTCCGTGCTTAAAGAATATTTTTTAATATAATCAACAGCATCTCGATAATATCTCAAGGAACAAGCTCCATGATAGAAATTTATTCCAGGGTTGACCACATAATCACCTCGTCTGATATGAATGGCGCAAGAGACTGGGGCATGTATTATTATTTCATGAACTCCGGCTGCCTCCCGACTTAACGGGTATCTCAAATTAAAATCATTTTTGATTGTCTCTTCGAAATCAGAAAAATATTTCTCGCTTTGCCAATAACCATCAAGATACACATCATCAGAAAGATGGACAATATCTTTATTAAAGTTAAAATATTTTTCCTTAATATAATTTTTTGAACTCAAGCCGAATTTTGAGAAAAATCTCCGCAGCTTAATGCCTTTCAAATCTACGCGTTCCAACTTTCGCGACGCAATATTAAACGCGTCAAGACCAAACTGGCGGTTAGTATCCAGATATTTATTGTCGTCGAACCAGGACGAATCTAAGCCAAGATTCGTTTTCAATCTTAAAGACAAAGCACGCCCAACAGCATATTGAAACATTTGATTTCCCAAACCGCCAAATAAGCGTGTTTTAATCATGACAACAAACCCTTTAATCGCGTTTCAAAGTATTTCCACAAGACAATTGGCAACGGGCCGTATTTGTAAATCAAATAAGCGTAAACATCAGCCAGTCTTTGATAAGCCTGTTTTTTGTCCTGCAGAGAAATGTTCGCATCATGTATCCTGTGTCGGGCCAAAACTTCTTGAAGATAATCAAGCCGATGATTTTTTGCCACCATCAGCCACAAAACATAGTCTTCAACGCTGAAAAATTTGTTGTCTCTTGAAAAACCACCGCAGTCTTCAAGCACGCGCCTCCTGACGACCACCGTGGATGTCTGAATGAAGTTTTGTTTCACCAATTCACTAAAGGCATTGCCGCGGAAAAAACTTTTGATCTTGTTTATTTCTGAATATTTCGCGCCCGTTTGACTGCCGCCCATTATCTCCATATCAGCATAAACCAAAGATGTTTGTGGATTGTTAAACAACACAACTTGTCTTTCCAGTTTTTCCGGCAGCCAAACATCATCGGCATCGCAAAAAGCCACTAAATCCCCCAAGGTTTTTGAAAGGCCAAGGTTTCTCGCAACCCCCGGACCTTGATTCTCCTGATAAAAATACCTGATTTTTTGCGCCTCAATGAACGGCTTCAAAACCTCTTTGGTGTTATCTTGGGAGCCGTCGTCAACAACAATAATTTCCAAAAGCCTGTAAGTCTGCGCCAAAACAGAGTTAATCGCTTCGGTGATATACTCGCCGGCGTTAAAACTCGGGATGACCGCTGAAACAGTCAAATTGCCGAGATTTGGCGTCTGATTTAGCCTGAAATTCGATTCAACCATACATTTAATATCTCTTTTTCCTTACCGATTAAAGACATTGACAAAATCTCTTCCGCAACTCGCTTCTCGTCTATAACAATCCCTGATTTTTTGGCTTTAACCACCACGTTGTCCAAACAATCTGAAACTCCGGGAATGATTTTACCGATTGATGCCAAACGATCAGGAATCATTTTTGAAGTCATGTTAGAGATTTTTTCGATTTTAATATCTTCAAATCCAAGTTTTGACAAGACAAATCCGAATTTGCCCTCCCCCCACCAGTCTTTGTGCGTTGCCCAATCAGCTTCGTGAGAACCAAAAATGTGCCGAGCCAGTTTGAATTTTTCTTCAAGGCCGGCTTTTGAAAACTTTTTTGCCATTGTTTCA
>MHHX01000003.1:0-34867 GCA_001817215.1 Candidatus Brennerbacteria bacterium RIFOXYC1_FULL_41_11
GTTGCCTGGAAACATATTAAAAAATTCTTTAAACAAAAAATTGTCAAAGATTAAAGTGTGGGGGTATAAATCCTAATTATATCGAGTTCTTGTCCGACTTTTAAACCAAGATTATATTTTTCAACAAGATTTTTTATCTCTTCAAAACCGGGGTAACCCTTTTGCCTGCCCATCAACCTGGCGTCATCAATCAAGACAACCGAACCAGATTGCCAATGCTCCAAAATTGTCTTTATTTCTTTTACCAATGGCAAGTTATCGTCACTACCGACAGTAATTCCCTCAGAATAATGAGCGTCAAGCCAAAACAGCGTTGGTTTTTTCGAGGCGTTTTTAAAAATTTCCGGCAAAACAATGGCGCTGTCGCCTTGATGAATTTTAATGTGCGAATATTTTGCAAACCTTTTTCGCGCTTCTTTGGCCAAGTTTTCGCCAAGCTCTATTGAATGAATTTCGGAAAACAGATTTTTAACCGCGGCCACGGTGTCACCCAGATAGGTGCCAGTTTCAATAAATATTGACGGCGAAAACTTCTTAGCATACTGTTTGATGACTGCGCGCTTGAACAATGCCGGAGGCGAAACTCCCTGTTTTGAACCAAAAAACCACAAAACCGCTTCAAAATAAGATTTCAAGAGTCTTAACAATGGATATGCCCTTGTCTGTTTGAGGTAATCTTTAAACATATTTTTCCAAACGCTGCCGCCATTTCACGGCCAAATCATCCCAGCCGAACTTTGCCACAGCTTGTTTCCTTGCCGCCAAACTCATTTTTTTCAGTTTTTCCGGATCAGCCAGTGATTTTTTGATTAAAGACTCAAACATTTTCAGCTCTTGTTCCCGGCTGTCTTTTGTTTGAACAATAATACCACACTCATTTGTAAGCAACTCTTCCGGGCCAGAACCGGAGCTGGCAATGACTGGACATCCTGAAGCCATGGCTTCAGCAACAACCATGCCGAATCCCTCAAACAAGGACGGGAAAATAAACAGATCGCAAGAAGCTAAGAGAATGGCCACGTCATCCCTGGACATTTCCTTGACCCAAAAAACGTTTTTCGTTTGAGAAATTTCCGTTGACAGATCTGTTTCCGGATTGTTTCTGCCGACCAGAACGAACTGAATTTCAGGAAAGCGTTTTGCCAGTTCAACAAAAACTTGCGGCCGTTTTCTCAAAATTAAAGCGCCGATAAAAGAAAATATTCTTTTTGAATCATCCAAGCCGAATTTTTTCTTGAAGTATAATTTATCGCGTTTTCCAGGATAAAACTGCTTTAAATCCACGCCGTTGTAAATGACGTCTATTTTGGCCGAAAGCTTGAACGGCTTTAAAGAATCAGCCGCGTATTGGGAAATTGTCAGAATGCAATCAGCTCGCTTGATGAAAAAAACCACTGAACGCCAGAGTAGATCAAAACTTGAGTTACGGTAAGGATAATCTTTCAAATGATATGGCACGGGGCCGTTAAGGTGCAAAACCAATTTTGATTTTCTCGGGTGGAAAAGCAAAAACAGTATTTCCATTGGTTCGCCGGTAAAGAGAATAATTTCCGGTTTTATTTTCCAGAGCCAGAAAAAACGAACCGAGAACCTTAACAATCTTGACTTTGTCCGGGTTTCAATAATCCTGATTGAACCCGGGTCACCGTTAAAATCGTCGGCCGTTGTCCAGTATTCGCAAAACTCCGGTTTCAGCCTTTTGAAAATATTCAAACGAATCAGGCTGACGGCCTGGCTTGGCAAAATTGATAAATGGCTGGTGGAAAAAATCTTGATGGCCATGGTTATTTTTTGCCGGTAATTCTTCTCCAGGCCGGCGCCAGGAAAAACCTTAACCGTTCAATCAAAAACCGCAGATAAAAATTAAAATATTTCAGCTGAGACCGGCCATATTTCCTGCCGATCAAGAAGGTCTCGCGCCAAGCCAAGAAAGGATCTTTTCTCAATAAAGCATTACTTCTGACTACAAATGCCGCGCTTATAATCTCAAGTTTTCTGATTTTTGGCCTCAGCTTTAAGATTTTCAGCCACAGATCATAATCTGCTAAAAGCTTGTACTGAATATCAAAGCCGCCGACCATTGCGAATAATGATTTTTTAAAAAACACGCCTTCAGGCACAAATTTATTGCCTTTGTTTAAAAACATTTCAAAACTCGGATTTTCTGGAGCTTGATTGAGTTGTTCTGGCCTATCTGGGTAAATCGCTTTTGTATTTGTAACCACCATCTCGAGATTTTCATCTCTGACAAATTCATTCATTACTTTTTCAATGATGTCATCCACTAAATAGTGGTTGTCAGTATCGAGCCAACTCAAAACCTCGCCTTTAGCAATTTTAAAACCCTTATTCAACGCGTCGTAAATTCCTTTATCTTTTTCAGAAATCCAATTGATTTTTTCACCATAACTTTTGAGAATTTCCAAAGTGTTATCAATTGAACCGCCGTCAACAACAATCTGTTCGATATCAGAATATGTCTGACTAAAAACAGACTGAATGGCTTTTTCTATGTACTCTCCAGAATTGAAACTGGCCGAGACTATGGAAATTAATGGCCTCGTCATAAAAGCGACTCGTAAAGCGACAGATATTGGTCGGTCATTTTTTCGACAGTAAAATTAGCCGCAACTCTTTCAACGCACTGCTGTTTCATGGCCGATAATTTCTCCGTATCAAGATGCAGGATATACTCAATGCCACTGCGAAGATCATCAATATTTTTGTATTTTGCCACATAGCCGGTTTTTAAATGCTCGACCTCTTCTGTAACGCCGCCAGTATCAAAACCAACAACCGGCAATCCGCAAGCCATTGACTCTAAAACAGTCAGAGGAAAATTATCCGCCAAGGACGGAAATAAAAATACATCACTAGCGGAAAAATATTTTGCCAAAAGATTCCTGTTTCTAGATTTTGGAATAAACCAAAGGTTATCCCTTGTTTTGTCTTCTTGTTTGCCGCCAACACAGATAAATAAAAAACTTTGTTTATCTGTTATTGTTTCAACTAAATCTTGCGTATATTGCCAGCCTTTTCTTGGATCAGCGTTACCACCTGACGCCAGAAACAAAATGATTTTTTTATCCTCTGGCCAGCCAAGTTCCTGACGACAATCCTGTTTATTGTGCTGCCTGAAGATAGAAGTATCAATGCCATTGTTTATCACTTGACATGGCTTGTTTTCCAAAACGCTCCGCGCAACAAGATTTTTCAACCACAAAGACGGTGTCACTAAATTAAGTCTGGTTTTGGCATAAATTCTGGATTTTTTCCATGCCAAATATTTTTCATTATGCCATTCCATCGGCGGATAATGATTTAAATCTCCGCAATGGAAAAATCCGTTTTTCAAACTGTCTTCCGACGGATAAGCGCAACGCGAAGAAATTGACCACAAGTCATGCAATGTCCAAACAATAGGTTTTTTCTCGGAAATCTTTCTCAGCGTATCCAAATTGAAGAAATAACAATGGAGATTATGACAGTTAACAATATCCGCTTCTTGAAACTCTTTGGTCTTCAAAATATAATCCGTTCGATAAAAATCAATATCGTTCGCCAAAACACGGCTAACAATCTGCTGTTTTGGAAATGTTGGCGGAATTTTAAAAACATTTTTGTCGTCTGAAACTCTGTCGCTGACAAACATTGAAACAAAATGTCCTCTCTTCTCAAGCTCCATTTTCAGATCCCAAGAGACCTGAGCCGCGCCACCGGCTTTGTCAATTGTGCCGATTTGCAGTATTTTCATATTAATTTTTTAGCTTCCATATAAAACGAGTCTGGCTTTCTCGGCTTATTTTTGTCTCTTGATTCATCAAAGCTGTATTTAACCCAGCCAGTGATTTTTGAAACATTCCAGTCAGTCTTATTAATATCCGCGAATCCGCAACTCTTTAATAGATAGCTGAGCGAAGCACTATCATACATCCACTTATGAAGCTCGCCGATTTTTTCCGGGTCTTTTGAACGAAATAAAGATTTCAAGCGATTAAAAACTTTCTGCGACAAAGACCGCTTGATCCTTATCTTGTTCAATTTTTGTTTATTCCAAGGATAAAAGTCATAAAATTCATCTCCTACGCGACTGGCTATGTATTCCCAGCCGACATCACCTTGTCTCAAGGTTTTTAACATCTCGCCCCCGGAAACCTTGCGCGTTGTTTGATCATACAACTCCAATAAAGACCAATAATAACGCTGCCAATTTTGTTCTATCGGTTCTTTATGATAATTTTCAAGATTTTTTAAATACTCCTTAGTAATACCTTCCAAATCAGGCAAAACCAACCTCACTAAACCACCCGGTTTTAACACCCGAAAAATCTCTTTAATTAAAAACCCACCTTTCTCACGAGAAAAATGCTCCAAAACATGAGAAGAATAAACCGCATCAAAAGTATTATCCGCATAAGGAATACCACGATTCAGGTCATGATAAACAACGTCTTTTGAATGATAAAGATCAAGATTGTTCCATTCAGATGAAAATATGCTGCCGCAACCGAGATTCAACAAATACTGCCCAGATGAAGATTTAATCGGTTTTTTAATCATGATTGTTTCCAATTGCCCTTAAATAACCATCGACCATTTGATCGAGAGAAAACTCATTTTCAATCTTTTCGAAAGAACGCTCCCCCATGCTAATAAGATTTTGTGGATCATTCATTGCTTCTGTCAACTTTTTCAGAAGATCTTTATCGGTTCCGTTAAACAAAAAACCATTTACCCCATTCCTGATCAAATCTAAACCCGTTCCATCGGCCCGGCTGGCAATCACCGGCAAGCCGCAAGCCATTAAAGTATTAATGCCTAAGCCTCCGAGCCCAGGCAAAACGCCCAAGCTATGAACGCAAACAATCTTTGCCAGATCTATATCATTATAAATCGCGCCGGCAAAAAAACATCTTCTCAAACCTATTTCTTTCGCGTAATTTTCAAGAGACGGACGCAAAGATCCGTCGCCGACGATAGTCAAAAAAGAATCTGGAAAGTAATTCTCAATCTGCTTGTAAGCCCGCAACAAACTGTCTATCTTTTTGCCAGGAGTTAATCTGCCCACATAAACAATTCCACCCGATCTCTTCTCAAAATCTTTTCTGAAAACATAGGCCCTGATCAAACTTGTATCTACCGCATTATGGGCTAAAAATATTTTATCTGCCGCCACACTATGAATAACTCTGAAATAATCAACCATATAATTGGAATGAGCGATAATCCCATCCGCCTCCGGCACAACTACCAAGTCTTTTATTCCTTTTAATATCTTTCGAGGATTCCATGGAGCAAATCTCAAAAATTTTTCCAGATAAAGATTGTCTATCCAATAACCGTCGCAACCCATCCATAAAGTTCTAACCTTCAATGATCGAAGCCTTAAGTCGGATTCCCGATGGGAAAAAATATGGTATAGCGACGCATCAAAAGAAATAAAAACATCGGCCCGTGATGTTTCCAAAACTTCAAAGATATCCGGATGAAAACCATTATCATTTTCTTGCAATCTGATCGCATTAAAGGGCAAATTTCTATCAACGTCAATCACGCCATCATGATTCGTAATCTTACTAGCTACCACTACCAGGTTGACTCTTTCCGCTAGCCGCTTGAAAAAGGGTACGCGATAATTGGCAATTAACCCTTGTTCGAAAACTACAGTGGGTTTTTCCGTCTGGGCTTGATTCATCGCGTCGTGTTAGGTTTAAAAAACAAATAAGAACTGCCGTCAACCGTAAACGGCAGAAATCCGTAATTCTTTAAAATGCTCACAGCTTTTCCTGTGTGCTTCCTAGAATATTGGCTAACAGTACCGTGATGGAACTCAACAAAAACCTGGGGGAAAGGCACGAAAAACTCTTTTTTATTGCTGAAAATAAGATCGTATTCAGCTCCTTCAAGATCAAGCTTCAGGTACTGTGCTCTTTCTGAACCAATTTCTTTCAACAAGGCATTCGGAGTCAGGCTTCTAACCTTATAGGACCTAACCTTATCAGAGACAACATTTTTATGCTCCGACAACAATGATCCGGAAACGTTATCCTCACTCTCAAAAAATTCAAACTCGCCGTTCTCGAAAGAAACCGCGATCGGCAAATGGAAAAAGCTATCTTTATAATACGACTCAAGCCGCCTTAACTGTTCTTGGTGTTTTTTTGTCGGATCAATCCCGAAGGATTTGATTCCGTATTTTTTTATCAATGCCACTGACAAATCGGCATCAAAACCACAGCCAACGTCGATGATGATATCACCGGATTTAAAAATCGGCAAAAAAAGATAGTTCGGTTCGATAAAACATATTTTGTGTTTTTTGATCAATCGGCGGTTACGCCACGTCATAAATATTTCTTGATACTCTGAATGTATCCTTTTCATTCTTTTTAAAAATTTAAACACTTGGATCATGAGAAAGATTCTAATTCGGGGAATAATTCCAAAAGCGCAACGTCAATGAAAAACTTTGCGGTCCAATTCGGTAAAAAATACGGTGCATACTTGCCATCAACGGGCCAAGAGCCCGGGAGAGATCCAAGAAACTCTTTTGAGCCGCCAGTTATCTGTTTTTCGCAAACGTAATCCACCAATCTATTCGCCTTTCTTAAATATTCTTGATTTTTAATCTTATGATAAAACTTTAAACAAATAATCGCCAACTGCAGATTGCCTACTAAACAAGAATAAGAAACATCAGCTTTCCAACTTTCATCAAACTCACCGGCCAAGAAGCCATTATTTTTGATCTTCGGAAAAATATTTTTGAAAAACAATTCGATCGATAGAAAAACTCTTTTTTTCAATTCCAGGTCTTCTATTAACTGTCCCGATTCCCATAAACCACTGATCGTATAACCCATAAGATGAGTCCATGGTCCTGTTTTTGAATCTAGGGCCATATTTTCAAACCAACCATTATCTTTTTGTTGAGACAATGTCCATTCAATATTTTTTTGGGCTGATTGATAATACTTTTTTTGACCGAACTCTTGCCAAACTAACAAAAGCGCCCAAGCGACTCTGGCTTGATAAGCTTTAGGCTCAAAACCGTCTGCTTCGATCCAAAACCCTTCAGATTTTTGAATCAAGATAAGCCAATCGGCTGCTTTTTTTGCCGCTGACAGAAAATCATTCTTGTGCGTAAAGCGATAAAGCGATACTAAACCAAGCATCACCTGTCCAGTATTAAACACCTTTTGAGAGACCGAACCGTCTTCTTTTTTCTCACCAAAAGAACCGTCTTTATTCTGTACCTTGACCTCCCACTCGCCCATCAAAATCGCCTGGTCAATGAACTCCTGCTTTTCAAACTTTACGCCATAAGCCAAAAAAGAAGGGATGATATAACCAGTGGTTTCCCGATAGGCTTTTTCCCACTTCTTACTCGTAAGAGAATACCCGGCTGACACGCCCTGAAAACTTGTACTTTCGTGGGCAATTTTTAACCAACTAGCTGCCAGGTTTAATCTTTCTGATAAATCAACATCAAGGCGCGGAAGTCCAAGATACTTTCGCTTAGTCAAAATCTTATTGAATCTGTTTTTGAGTTTATTAAAAATCATTTTGTTGCTTCAAGAAAGAACATCTGCTCCGGACGATTATCGATTTTCTCAATATCCGCTAAAACACTTTCCCGATATTTTTTCTGCTCGACAGTTCGGAAACCGGCATTTTTAAATAATAATGCCAAGGACTCAAAATCATAAACATACTTGCTAGTTTTGCCGCCATAACTTGCAAACCCGAAAAACCATTGATTAAATTTGTCGGCAACGGTCGCGCCCGGAAACCTATCCCGTCCATCGGGCAATTTCTCGAAGAAAAAATACTCGTCTCGCGAAAGATATTTTTCAGCCAGAATTTTCAAGTCCTGAACGCCGAATCTTGCCACTCCGACCGGTTTCAAAACCCGATAAACGTCTTTCATGATTTTTTGCGCCCGATCATACGTAAAATAGTTTATCGCTGAAATACAGACAACCGCGTCCATGGAGTCGTCACGAAACGGTAACAAAAATTTTTCGAGATCCAAAATTAAATCTGCTTTAGGCTCAAGATCAACATTCCAATAATCAGACAAAACATTGGCTCCGGAACAAAGATTGACTCGTCTTTTTTCCCCTTGCCAGCCGATTAACCGGATAAAAAAATATAGTAACCAACCTCGCCCAATATTTTTGAAAAGATTTTTGATACGAGCCATTATTTTCTGAAAACAAAAGATTTAATCAGATCTCCTTGTTTATCAAAAACATAGTAATTGAAACCGCCTTCCCACAAAAACATGTTTGAGAACAGATCTTTATTCTGGCGATACATTTTCCGTATCCCGTTTGGATACTTCGCATGGGCAAAATGATAAAAATCATCACTGCCCGTGTCTCGGTGTTCAGTATCCGGATACTCGTGAAAAATCAGGGTATTACCGAGTTGGGAAACGTACCATTTATGAAAATCTTTTTTGCCAACAAAGTTAAACATGATATCTGACATCCTTGTGGGCGTTTCCAGATAGCCCCTCTTACCGACTCGCATAATCTCATCACAAGCCTGAGCAGCATCTCCAACGTGTTCCAGCACATGAGCACAGTAAACAAAATCAAACTCCTTGTCTCGAAAGGGCAATTTCTCAATATCGGCCTGAACAAACTGTCTCCCATGTGTTTCAAGTTCATTCCAACGGTGTTGAGTTTCTTGCGGATATTTATCAGCCAGATGGGTCGCATAAGGAAACGGCTCGCCGCCAGAACCAATGTCCAAAATTTTATCGTCCGGTTTTATCTTAAAATCAACGAATCTTTTCTGATAATCAATCTTTTTCTCATAAGAAAAACCTTTGAGAATATAAACTTTCAAATAGAGAAAATTCAATTTTTGCAGAAACCCTTTTATCAAAAAAAGTATTTTCCTCATTTTATTTTCTTTAAAAAAGATTTAATCAACTCCGAATCCTCTTCTTCGACAAATCCCAATAACCAAAAAAGACTAATCGCTATTGCAAACCCAAACAAGATTAACAGCAGACACTGCCAAAGTCCAACTGCCAAGACTAACAAAAAATACTTAGCCATGACAACCAAAATTGCAGAAACTAAAAGCAACTTAAGAAAGATACCGGCATAAAATCTTAAACTGTCAGTAAAATCTAACTCTTTCTTCTCGAAGATAAAAATTAAAAAAATAACCGGCAACAAAGCCAACAAAAATGCCAACGCCGCGCCCAACAAACCGTATAGTGGAATTAAAAAAACTAAAAAAACTATGTTTACCAAAGCCATAAAACAAGAAAAAACAGCTAATGTTTTTGATTTCCCCAGACCAAAATAGAAACCGCTCAAAACTTCATAAATACTAAAAAGAATATAGGTCGGCACAAAAAAATATAAAAGTGGAGCACCCTTGTCCGCGATCTCCTGACCAACCCAAAAACGCATTAGCCTCTCACCAAAAATCATCAACACCACTCCGGATAAAACAGAAAAAGTGATCGCGATCCTCAAGGCCCGACGAAAACTCTGGCCAAATTTTTGTCTTTCTTTCTGATAAAACAAATCAGTGGCCACTGGATAAAGAGTGGCCGCTGAGCTGCCTGATACAGAATAAACTTTTTGGGCCAAGCTGTTCGAAATTGTATAAAAAGCAAGAAAAGAATTGCCAAGCATTTGAGAGATAAAAAATCTGTCAACCTGCATGAGAAAATTATTAGCAAGGCCGCTAACAAAATTAAAGAGGCCGAATTTCATTTTTCGAAAAAGCTCTTGACTGGAAAATTCAAATTTTACACGGATCTCTGGCATCGCTTTTTTAACCATCAAAAAACAAATCATAAAATTTGCCAGGCCGGCAATAAGATGAGAACTCAAAAGCCAGGTTAGGCTCGGTCTCAAGAAAGCAAAGGCTATCAAAAGAAAGTTTAAAATTGTATTCTGAATAAATGCAGCCTTGCCCAAAATATCAAATCGCTGAATCGAAATCGCCGTGCTCATAAACGGCGAGCTTGCCATCAAAACAACAAAATACAAACCGCCAATCCAAAATCCATACTGCGTCTGACGTAAAAACTCACCCCGAATACCGAAAATAGAATCGGCAAGAAACGATAGCCCCACAAGCAAAACTAATCCGATTAAACCAATACCCGTCCTGATCAAAACAAAACTGTTCAACAGCCTATTCCTTTTCTCAACCTCTTTACCCACAATGTATTCAATAAAAGAATTGGCAAAAGCAGCTCCCACGCCAAGATCAAGCAATGACAAAAAAGAAATAATCGTCAAAATCAGTATGTAAACCCCATAATTTTCAATCCCGATTTTATGCAACAAGAGCGGGGTGACAAAAAAATTAAGGACAGTAACCCAGAAAATATTAAACACCTGCCAGAGAGAATTTTTCAGCGTTTTTTGAGATAAAGATTCTTCCATAAATTAGATTGAGCCAGCGGAGGGACTTGAACCCACAACCTACGGTTTACAAAACCGTTGCTCTGCCATTGAGCTACGCTGGCGCTCTCATGCTTATTTATGCCTATTTTAGCAGAAAAACACTTTTCCATAAAGAAGGTCTTTACTAGAAAAAATTAGTAAACTATGTTAAAAATACTAACCAAAAATCACTGTTGCCAAGGAGGCACGATGGACCAACAAGCTGTTATCGCATTTCTCAAGAAGAATCACGACAATAAAATAATCATCACGACCAGAAATCACCCCGAGCGAGGATGGATGTTATTTTCCGAAAGCGGAGAATCCGTAAACATCGACAGACCATTTTATGACGGAAGCCTTCTTCCAGGTGGAGTAAGGATCGATAATTTCACCGTCAAACTGCTCTCACTGTATCCGAGCTCCGTCGGCGGCAGGCAGGGTTTTAAAATCTCAATCACGTAAAGACACAAAAGCGCTGTCAAAAATGACAGTGCTTTTGTTTGACAAAAACCCCAAAATAGATTAAAAATATCTCAGCAACTAACATTCAATACATGCCACAGGAGGCAAGAATGACTATTCCAGAATTTGTTCTCTATGGATTATCAAATCCAAGATTTGATGTTTTTTTAATCTGGGATGAAAAAGATGAGGCGCATAGGATCTATCGGGAGATTGATGATCAATTCTTGGATATTGGACAATCCGGGATACTGTTGGTCAAAAAATCCAACAAAGTAGAACATGGCACCCTGATCTGCACAGGCGTTAGAGGAACAGAACAAGACCTCTTTGGACGAAAAGTATGCTTTATCGGAAAATTTTCTTTCCAGAGCAAAAACTGAGCCAACAAAAAAACAGAGTCGCTATTTAGCGACTCTGTTTTTATTTGGCATGAATGCCGGAAACTGTCACGTTGCAACCTGACAGAGCATTACGGCAATGCCTTCCTCGACCGTAAGTACCCGTGCAGGTATCGCAACCACAATCGCAAATATCCTTCTCTTTTTTATCAGAACCCTGCGGCTTCACATCAAGAGAATTCACGAGAGATGCGAAGTTTCTGGAATCATCATAATCTTCCCAGGACTTAAGACTTGGATATTTTTTCATAGCATCAACTCCTTTACTAATAACTTAAAGAATTATTAAAAGTTTGTAAAGTGCATAACTAGCAATTCGCCAACCTGCGTCAATACACCTTTGGTACACAACAACAATTTGAATTTATTTCCAAGGCGTTTCTTGTCTTACCAACAACTCCTTGGCTTTTTCGGGATGAGCCATAACATCTTCAACAACCAACTCCATTCTCATCCCCTGTGAACCCTTAATCAGAACCAAGTCTCCTGGTTCAATCAAATTTTTCAGTTTTGTGCTCACCTCAACTGATTTCTCAAACCAGAAAACCTTATCAAGGTTATCCTTAAAACGACCACGACTCAATGCCTTTGCATAAGCAAACTTCATTTTCTGACCGACAAAAAACATTAAATCACAAAATCCAGAAGCGTTTTCGCCGATTGTTTCGTGCGTTTCCGGCGCGTATCGACCCAGTTCAAGCATATCCCCCAAAACGGCAATCTTCCTTTTCGCAGGCAAGTCTGCAAAAGTTTCCAAAGCCGACTGCATCGCCAAAGGCGCGGCATTGTAAGTATCATCAAGAATCACAGATTCGGCAATGCCTTCAATTAAATGCATCCTGCCATTTTCTTGATGAAAATCAGTGGCAACATTCGCCAGCTCAACAAGATTCAGATCAAATGCAATCCCGCAAGCGAAAGAAACTGCAATCGCATAAGCCGATGGTCGACCCAAACTTTGCTTCAACCACACCGGCACAACGCTACCCCGATGTTCAACTCTAAAAAATATCCCATCGGGCAGTTCAAAACCATTATCAATAATTTTTGTTTTTACTTGATAATCAGTGATTCTCATATCTGCTCCTTGATTAAAACCAAAACTAATCACCTTCGCTTTTGTTTTTTCTTTCATCTGCCAGACACGCTCATCGTCAAAATTCAAGACCGCGAAATCTTTCTTCGTTAACCCTTTCAAAATCTCAGATTTTTCATTAATCAACTGATCAGTCCCCTGAGGGTAGTTTTCAACATGCACGGGCACCCGACCGATTGCCGTCACCACCGCCAGCCTTGGTTTTGCCAAAGAAACAAGTTTTTTAATATCACCGGGCTTATCCGCCCCCATCTCGCAAACAATAAAATGCGGATAATGCCCATCTTTGAACAAAATCAACCAGAAACCCAGTACGAAATTTTTCAACCATAAAAATAGACTTGATTTTGCTTCCACGCCGCCGATAAAAGCCAAGGACAAGCCTATTTCTGTGTTCAGATTCTTCTCTGTTTTCCTTGTCGGAAAATATCTTGAAAAAATCAAATAAACGGCTTCCTTGGCAGAAGTTTTCCCGACCGAACCGGTAATAGCAATAATTTTCGGCTGGTACTTTTTGATAATCGATCCTGTCAAAAAACTAAAAACTTTTTTTATTAGCTCTCTTTTCATAATAATCGATTACAGTATTTGTGTTTCTAAAAATCTCTTTTTCAGCACTTCAATATCCTTTTCGACATACTCCGGAATAAAAATATTTTTCAGGTTTTCTTTCGGAAAGCCAAGTTCTTCTTGAGAAAAAACCAAAGCTTGTTTCGGTCCGGAAAATTGATATTGAAAATATTTATCCATAACGTTCCATGCCAAGATTTTACTCTTCGGAGGCTCGCCGTCTTTCAAAACTTGAAACGGGTCAACAACCGACACCGAACCACTGTCAAAACCATCAAGAAGCACCACGTGCCTGCCTTTCTCAACACCAAAATCTGGGTACAGCTTCTTCAGAAGTTCTTTTTCTCCGCTATCAAGAGTTTGTTCCAAGATAAAACGGTTATCAAGAGACAAGGCTAAAAATGATTTTTTCCCGGGAATCATATCAAAAAGCTGGTCAATACCGGAAAAGTTATGTAAAGAATGAACCTTGACGCCAAAAATATTTAAAAATGCTGCAACCGCATGATGATAAGTATTCCCCAGTGGATCAACAATTCGCCAACCCATATCATAAGGCTTTGGCAATCCGCTTGGCTCAACCTTGTGAAACGGCAACGTTATTCTATAAAAATCTCCGACGACAATGTCTCCATCTTTATCGCCGATAACTCGTGAATCAAAAATGAAATTAATTGCCATGCAAGCTACGGTCGGCAAACAAATCTTCCTGACCAAAGATTGACTGCTTTTTCCTTGTAAACAATCTAATCCCGTGACATTATGTCGTTCCGTCCGAAAAAAACTTTCAAGAGCCGTTGCCACTCCGTCCGCGGCTCTAAACTGGTTTAAAAAGAGACTTTCTTTCATTAATTCAATTCCTCTGGCTTGTCCGGCGGCACGGCGTAATAATTAAGCATAAAGCTCATAATCTTTCTAAAAAGCGGTACGGCCGTAGCCTCGGCATAACGAACTCCTTTAGGATCTTCGATTCTTGTTAAAACCACAAACTGAGGATCAGAAACAGGAACCAAACCTAAAAAACTATGATTAACCCTTTCTGAATAGCCCTTGCCGTCTTCCCTGGGAATCTCTCCTGTGCCGGTTTTGCCGGCGATACGATATCCTTTAATTTTTGCGGCTTTTCCAGATCCTTTTTCTCCGGAAATAACGTTCTCCAATAACGGCAAGGCCTGATCAACAACGTCTTTTGACATGGTTCGTTTATCAATTTCCGGTTTTGTTATTTTCACCTTATCGCCTTTTCCCCTAATCTCAGAGACTACAAAAGGCTTCATCATCGTACCACTATTGCCGAAAGCGGAAAATTCTTGCAAAAGCTTTATCGGCGTCACGGCTACGCCTTGACCAAAAGAAGCCGTGGCAAAATTAATTCTCCTGCCTTCGGGCGCATAAAAATTGGAAAAAGAAGATTGTATCTCTTGAGGAAGATCAATTCCTGTTTTTTCTTCAAACCCCATCGTTTTTAAAATAAAATCTCGGAAGAAAGAGTCGCCGACAGTCTCTTGAATGAATACAGCTCCAAGGTTATAAGACCTCTCGAGGAAAAGACTCATAGAAATCATTTTTTTTGGTGCCGAATCCCCGGCATTTCTAATTACCTCGCCATCGATTTTTTTCTCTCCAGAATCATAGTATTCCGTTGTTGGTTTTATTTTCCCCGAAGAAAGACCGGCGGCTAAAGTAAAGGGTTTGAAAACGGAACCCGGCTCGTACCTTAAAGAGACCGCACTGTTCAAAAAAACAGAAAGATCTTTTTCTTTTGAATAAAGATTCGGATCAAAATTCGGATAATCAGCAAGAGCGATAATCCTTCCTGTCTTGGGATCCATGACAATCACATTGCCGCTTTTAGCGTTCCACTTTTTCACTTCTTCGGCTAATAATTTTTCGATTTCACGCTGAACAATCGGTTCAATTGTCAAGACAATATCTGAACCATCTTTCTTGTAAAGTCCCGATGCGCCAAGAAAAGAACTTTTGGAAAGTATTTTTTCTAGTGCTTGGCGGTCCGGTCCGGAACCAGAAAGCAAATCATTAAAACCAAGCTCAACACCATAGCGACCGTCGAGTCGATCATCGTCATTGAAACCAACAAATCCAATCAGATGACTGGCAAACTCTTTCAATGGGTAAAATCTTGACTCCTCATCTTCCACCCAAAGTCCCTTAACCCCCAAGGTTCTTATTTCGACCGCCTTTTCTTCAATAATATTTTTCTTCAAAACTTCATAAGCATCTTCTGTTTTCGATATCTTCGTCAGAACCTCATCGTAATTCAAAGACAGCAATTCGGATAAAAACTCGGCTAATTTTTTCTTTTCTGGTTCTCCCCCGACAAAATCACGAGGACTAAAAACCGCATGATAAACATGCTTATTAACCGCCAGCGGCTGAAGATTATTATCTTTGTCTCTAGCCAGCATCTCCCCTCTCTCCGGGCCAAACTCAGAAACATCAATCTGCTGAGCAAGGGCTTTTTCTTTCCACTCATCATGTTTCGAAACCTGTAAAGAAAAGTACCTAAAAGCCAGAGTGTTGACGGCCAAAATAAAAAATCCGACGGTTAAAAATATCCGAATTGAAAAAGATCGGAGTGAAAAAATATTTTTCAAACTCTTTTTGATGGCTCTCACTTTTGATAAAAAAGAAAATCCCGCTAATTCTTAACCTGATAAATAATTGATCCGGGATTTTCTAATTGTACCATTAAAGCAAAGTCTTTAAGAGAATCAGGAGACAGTAAATCAGCCTGACGCAACTCAATCCTTTCCTTTGCCATCTTGTATTCTTCTATCTGACTATTCAGCGCCTGAATCTCGAAAGATAAAAACACTGAATCAACCGCCAGATATAAGAATCCGAAACCGCAAAAAACAGCTACCCCCAAAAGAACCGCAAGCGTTCTTGTCAAAGATACCAGCTCAACTACCCTTTTGAGAAAGTTAACCCCAACTTTCCTACTGTTCCGAGCGGCACCGTAACCAGTAAATACCAACTGTCTTTGATAAGGTGAAATAACTGTCATAAATTTAACTTTTAACCGAAATTCTTAACTAATATTTTTTAAATTTTTTGAATGGCCCGTAGTTTTGCCGATCTCGCCGAAGGATTGTCCTTTATCTCTTGCTCAGTCGGCTTCAACGGTTTTTTTGTCAAAATTTTCACCTTGCCATTCTTTTCTGAATTTTTGAAAAAACTTTTCACGATTCCGTCTTCAAGAGAATGATAGCTAACAACCACGACTCTCCCGCCGCTTGCCACCAACTCTATGGCTTTGGGCAAAGATATTTTCAAGTTCTCGAGCTCGTCATTCACCGCAATTCGCAAGGCCTGAAAAACTCTGGTCGCGGGATTAATCTTTGAATGCGTGCCGACGGTTTTCTGAATCAAATTTGCCAGCCCGCTGCTCGAAACTATCGGTCTGGATCTGACGATCATCTGAGCAATTCTTTTTGAAAATCTTTCTTCCCCGTATTCACGGAAAATCTTTTCCAAATCTCTTTCCGAAAAATGATTAATTATCTTGTCCGCCTCAAGCTCTGATTCTCTGGCGAAACTCATTTTCAGGGGCTCATCTCTCTTGAATGAAAATCCTCTTCCGGATTTTTCTAACAAAAATTTGGATAGTCCCAGGTCGTAAACAACGCCATGAATTTCCTTGATTCCGGATTGCTCGACAAATTCATCAATATTTTTGAAATTTCCTGAAACCGGAATTAATCTTTTAGAGCTAACATTTCTTTCAAGCTCGGGGATAACTTCAGCATTCCAATCGATCGCCAAAACTTTTCCGGAAGGATCAGTTAATCTCAAAATTTCTTTTGAATAACTGCCCTCACCAGCCGTAGCATCAATAAAATTTTCACCGGATTGGGGGTTGAGAAATTCTATAACCTCTTGTAAAAGAACGGGAACATGGACAAACATGATCAGACGCCCAACTCTGACAACTTTTCGGCAATATCTCCGGACTCTTTCTCGGTTTTCATTTTGTAATCTTGCCAACTTGATTTATCCCAAACTTCCAATCGATTGAAAACCCCGGCAACAACAACTTGTTTTGACAAACCCGCGTACTTTCTCAGATAATCCGACACCAAGACTCTCCCTTGTTTGTCAATCTCAACATCTATCGCGCCGGCAAACATTAAACGAGCAAACGCTCTTGAGTTTGATTGAACCAATGGCAATTTTGAAATTTTCTCTGCAAGTGCATTCCATTCTGATTTAGTAAAAATAAACAGACATTTATCAATCCCGCGCGTGACAACGGCGCCATTTGTTAATTCATCTCTGAATTTAACCGGTATTGCCATGCGCCCTTTCTGATCAATGTTGTGTTGAAATTCTCCGATGAACACGTTTTTGTTAAAAAATATTATTTAAAAAGTTATCAACAGATTTACCCACTTATCCACACCTTTATCCACAATCCCCCACTTCTATTAATATTCTAGTCCTATAAACCCACTGGTCAATACCCCAAAACCTGTGGATAACTAAAAATCATTGGAATCTTATGCCCGCCTATAAAATTTGACACGTATTCACAAAATGTTACTTTAAAAATAAGGAGGCCCGGCAGAAAGGACTCCCCGTGAAGAGAGAAGAAGAACTTCAAATGATCAAGTCCAAGGCGGAAAAGTGCTACGAGAAAGACAAGCTTCCTGTGGCTATGGTAAACCACGGCAATGGTTTGCTCCATATCCACAAGATCGATCTCGAAGCCCCATCTGGACTGTCCTTCCTGGCCTCAATCTTCGCTACTGGCAGAGACTCATGGCTTGGAGAACATCCAGAATGCAGATTCGTCTGTGAGTTAGACGACTATCTGTATCGCAGTGGACGCGTCGTAACGTGGTTCTCGTGACCACGCTCCCTTGCTGGAAGGGAACAGGAAAAATTCGATAGACTCTCCTTTCTTTATGGGATTGGACCTGTCTCCAATCAAGACCTAATATCGCCGGGCCAAACTCGAAGACCGACGCGTTACCGCGTCGGTCTTTTAATTTTTAAAAATTCCTTAAAAACTATCTGTCCACTATACACGCGATCGCGTGTATAGTGGACAGGGGAAAAATAAATAACCAAGAATCCAAACAACTAAGTGTCAGGCGCCGTGCTTGATAATCAAGACATCACCATCCTGAACGAGATACTCTTTGCCTTCTGACCTGATCAACCCCTTTTGCCTAGCGGTCACCCAACCACCGGCTTCAATAAGCTTTTGCCAATAAATCGCATCGGCGCGGATAAAGTTTTTTTCAAAATCTGTATGAATCGCACCGGCTGCTTGCGGCGCCCTGAAATCTTGTTTTATAGTCCATGCCCTGATTTCTTTTTCTCCGGCCGTCAAAAAAGACATCAAGCCGAGCGTGGCAAAAGCTTTTTTGATTAAGCGTTCAAGACTCGAGGACTTCACCCCCAAAGACTCTAGATAATTTTTTTGCTCATCGTCGGAGAGTTCCGCCAGCTCAGATTCGGTTCTGGCGCAGATACAAACAACCTGGTCTTTTTGTAAATTGAATCTACCAGCAAACTCATTCTCAATTAAATCGCTATCTTTCAAATCTTCTTCATCTGAGTTTAAAGCAATCAAAATCGGCTTTTGTGTCAATAAGTGGAATTCTTTTAAGATCACCCCCTCCTCTTCGGTCAAGACAACCTTTCTTGCGACAATTCCCTTTTCAAAACTCTCTTTCAGTTTTGAAATTAAATCCCATTTTTTTCTGGCATCTTTATCCGGCGTGTTGCCGGGACTTTTCTGTTTTTCCAACGTTTGCAAATCTGCCAAAAGCAGCTCAGTTTCAATTACTTCAAAATCTTTTTTCGGATCGCTTGAACCCTCCCTGATGATATTTTCATCCTTGAAATTCCTGACCACATGGCAGATCGCATCAACTTCACGGATATGGGATAGAAATTTATTTCCCAATCCCTCTCCCTTGTGCGCACCGGCAATAAGGCCAGCAATATCAACAAACTCAACGGTTGAAGGCACTAACGGCGGCAAGCGCTCAAGCGACTCACTTGACTTGATAAGCTCAGCCAGTTTCAAAAGTCGTTCATCCGGTACGGGTACAACTCCAACATTCGGCTCAATCGTCGCGAACGGGAAGTTAGCCGCAAAAGCTTGCTGTTTTTTTAAAAGCGCGTTAAAAAGTGTTGACTTGCCAACGTTAGGCAAACCGACTATGCCGATTGATAAAGACATGAAAAAAAACTTAAAAAATAAGACAAAACCAGTTTAGCGTGGAAACAAAAATAAGTAAAATAAAGAGACGGCGTTTGAATCGCTATCTCTTCAATGGGAATATCCTGTCATAGGTATCAATCAACGCTTCAAAAGCATTGTTTTTGATCAGGTCATCCCTTGTAAAACCTTTAATGCCAAAATCTTTATAATGTTCATCGTTTAAACCATTCCCAGCAATTTCTTTTTCTTCCGGCGTTAACTCAACACAAAAAATAGAGACAGACACGTGAGTGCCTTTTTCATGGACGGATGCCCGCGATGGCTCCATACAATATCAGCAGTTTTCACGAACTTGAACCTTGATTCACCAAGCAAAAGCGAAGTCTCCCGCTGAAAACACCTCTCATAGATTGGAGCTCAATTTCGCCCGCCAGCCTCCGACCGCCAAAACCCCAAAAAGAATCTTTCAACGGCCAGTTTGTACGTTTGCCAAGATAAATCTTTATTCTGCAAAATCCACGATCATGGCATCGGTCGTGACAATAACCATATTCTCCAAAATCGCCCGATACTGTTCTTCGAGAATGAAAAAAACCAGATTCATTTTGAACTCCGGATCTTAGCGGTAAAACTTGTATGGTTTATTAATGGTCATAACTTTTTCTTGCTTTTTAGTTTTTTATCTTCACTGTAAAAATGAAAATCTAAAAAAATTAGTCTCGGCATCTATCCGAGACTAAATCGAGCGACATGGTCACTGAAACAAAACGAAGAATCTGGACACCGAGTCAACCCCGTAGCCAACCAAATTCGATAGCCAGAGCACCGCAGAAATAGTGGCGCCAATCAACCACCATTTGACCCAGGATAACCCAAAAATCTTTCGTGATCCAAAGAAACAAACAATGGAAAGGCAGGTCGCTAAGAAGCTAGCAATGCTCAGCAAAAAGAATAAGGTGATCTCTGCCCAAAAAGCATATTCACTCTTTGGAAACGCCACCATATAAAATATGGCAGCAATCAGTACCCCCACGAAAACATCAACCGGGGTTGGCTTTAGCCATTTGAAAAAACGGGACATAACACTCACCTCCTTTCCTGCGCGGCATGTAGCCGCTGATATTTTTGAGATCTTAGTTTGCAAGATCTCTGAAAACTACTAAAACATAACATTAAGAGGCAATCATGTCAATGCTGATCCGAATTTGGCGCTATAGATACTATGGGATTTCAATCACGACCCATAATATGCATACCAAATTTTATTTCGTGCGGATGTAAGAATCGGACTTACGGCCTCTTCGATGTGAACGAAGCGGCACGTCAAGCGCGACTGGCACGTTTGACGTGCCAGTCCTAAAAAGCTACAAAATCATGTCTGGTGGGCGCTACAGGATTTGAACCTGTGACCCCTGCAATGTGAATGCAATGCTCTGCCGCTGAGCTAAGCGCCCTTTACTGAAAAAATAATACCACAAACTCATCCAGCAAAAAACAGGCTTTACGCCTGTTTTTTGCTGGATGGTATAAAATCAAAATTATTGATAAACAATCTCCGGTTGACTCTCTTCTGGAATTCCAATATCTCGAAACGCAGATATTAATCCTCTTTCAAACTCAACTCTTCTGAAATCAACAGCTCCCTTTTCTCCGGAAGCAACTGGAGTAGCTAGTGATTGGATCTTCAATAAATTAATAAACTCAGCCACCTTAATGCTAGAAACTTCTTTACCTTTATTATCAGAATCAGGATCGCGGTCGACTATCGTAATTACCGTATTCGGACCATCAGCCTTAACCAATATTTGATAATACTTCGACCTGCCATTAAGCGAAGATAAAATTTGAAAAAAGGAATGACTTGGTAGGCCTTCTCTTTGTTGATGCTTTAAAACAGGAACATTCATGCCAGATTCTGCCATACGAACTTGTGTGGGAACCGGATCTTGAAAAATCACGGAATTTGCTGGCACTGAAGAAATCGCAACTCTAGATGGTTTTCTTATCGGTTTATCAGAAACGACTATCTTGTCATCTGCACCAGAAGATAACCAAGCCGGCATATCAGAACCCGGCTGAACAACAGGCGCTCCTGTCTCGGGGTGTTCTTTTTCTTCTGCTGACGAATCCTGTTTTATTTCCCTCACAAACTCCACTTTAGGGATATTTAATGCGAAAGTGCTAAAAATCGCCATGCTTAAATCTTTCAAAAACCTCCCTCTTTTATCAGAATTCGTAAGAGAAGGAATGGTTATGAATTTTCTGCTTAGCTCCGAGAGTTTTTCAATAGAGATCTCTTCAAAATTATCACCGGCCAAGGAACTATTAGTTAACTTTAAAATAACATCGCCGTCTTCATTTTTGTAAACTTGGATCACACAACTTTCTGCACTTGCCTTCCATTCAAAAAGGGCCTGTAAAAAATCGTGCGGGAACTTTGGTTTTTCAGCGACGGTTTCTGGAATCATCCCGGGAGCAGCCACAGACTCACCAGCACCTTCAACAGCAGCAACGGTCTCTGGTTTTATTTCTGGCTCTGATATAATTTCCGGTTCTGGCTTTTTATTCCCCAGATTTTTCAAAAAATCTTGGACTTTTTTTCTTGCTTCCTGCTGTGCATTAACAAAAGCTTTGTCAGCAGCTAGTTTAGAGGAGCTTAAGTTCTTCTTTAGACCAGCGCGTCGTTTCTCATCTTCGTCGACTCCACTTTTGTTCTTTCCATAAACATCCCGAGCTAAATCAAGCCCAGTATAAGGTTTATCTTTTTGATCTTCTGGCGCAACTCTTTGTTCATTGAGAAAATCGCTTGCTGCTTCTGATTTGTTTGGGGAGAATTTATTCATAGTTTAATTTTACAACATTCTTAAAGAAACGCAATAAACATAAAAATCCCGCCAAAACGGGATTTTTATGTTTAAAATACAATACTTATTTTAACTCAACCTTCGCTCCAGCTTCTTCGAGTTGCTTTTTCAAAGCTTCAGCTTCTTCTTTAGCCACGCCAGCTTTAACTGCTTTCGGCGCAGCATCAACCAAATCTTTAGCTTCTTTCAAACCCAGACCAGTGATTTCCTTAACAGCTTTAATGACAGCAATCTTTTGCTCACCAGCTGCGGTCAAAACAACATCAAAAGATGATTTTTCTGCGGGCGCGCCAGCCTCACCAGCACCACCGGCTGCCGGAGCCGCCATCACAGCCGCCTGAGCCTTAACACCGAACTTTTCTTCCAAAGCTTTAACCAACTCTGCGAGTTCCAAAACCGAAAGAGTTTCGATTTCTTTGATAATTTTATCCATTTTATCGGCCATATTTTTTTATTTATTAATAATTTCCTCGACCCCCGGTAGAAGATTTTCGACAAAACTTCGTTTCTAGAAAATCTGTCGAAAATACTCTACGGGACAAGTTATCTTTTTCTAATTGCTGGCTTTTGTCTTCTCAATTTCTTTCAAAGTCAATAAAAACTTCTGAATCGTTCCCGAGCAAACATACGCCAGTCCAGCTATCGGCGAAACAAGAACATTCACGAGCTGACCGTGCAAAATTTCTTTGGAAGGGATTTTCGAAAGTTTTTTCGCATCGTCTTGTTTGATAAAAGCTTTTTCGAAAATGGCAGCCAAGATTGAAAGAGAATCTTTAATTTTAGTTTTTGGACTGTTTTCTTTAATAAACTTATCAATGACTTTGGCAATATCAATCTCGTTTCCGTTTGCATAGACAACACCGAACGAGCCTGAATAATCATCAATTCCAGGAAACTCAATTTTATTTTCTTTCAAACCAATCTTCAAAAGATTTTTCTTGACAACTTTATATTTAGCTCCAAGATCAAGAATCATTCTTTTAAACGCAGTCAAAGCTAGAGTTTTAGCATTAGCAAGATCAACAAAATAAAGATACTGATGATCTTTTAAAATCTGATTAAGCTCACTAACAATTTTTTCTTTCTTTTGCCACGTAATAGACATAAATTTTAAAATTCCAAATTACAAAATCCATCCTTCGACTGCGCTCGGGATTCATTTTTGGCTTTGCCAAAAATGAAAATTCTGCGTTGCCGCAGAAATATCAAAAAAACTTTGTCTCTACAGGCAGAGAAAACCTCTATTAATCAGAAAGAACCTGTTTTCTGCGACTTTTTAAGTATAGCAAAAGATATGAAAAAAAACAAGAATAAAAAAGGGTCCTGATGATAATCAGGACCCTCGAACTGAATCCAGAACCCAAGGTCCTGGCTGGAAAGAAGGGTAACCCCACCCCTTGTTTGAACAATGGCGACCTGCCCATGTTGCATAAGCCACGCACCATCAGGGATATGAGCATCCTTTACGCAAACAACAGGCTTTCTGCCATAATGCTGCCCGCTTTTGATGTTCAAGCCCGATGCGCCAGCGGCCTCCAAAAAATCACGAGCGACACCAATGTCGTGAACAAAAAGATTAGGCATGGAAGCCTCCTTTCTATAATTTATAACATACCACAAAAACAAAATGTCGCAACCTTACGGTTGCGACATTTTTATTATTACAGATTACTCTTACCTAGGCGGTGAGTTGAACTCTCCTGGCTCGAACTCAGCCTCACTGCAAGAGTTGTAAATCTTGACCCTCCAACCTCTGTTTGCAAGATCCGGAGGGATTTTTGGCAAAGCGTTCTTATATTTCCCATCAAAAGCGCCACCGAAATTTCCGGGCATGCCGTTGTAAACATACGCCCAGATCATCACGCCGATATCCTGGTAATCACGTGTCAGGGTGTGAATCCACCACCAGACGCGACGAACAACTCCATTGGCGTCAACGTACGCCCCGCAAACAGGAGGTTCGCCATCCCACCCACCATTACTGGAACCGCCCGCTGCCACATTGGCCTTGGCCCTGGCAAAACGGTCAATCAAGGCGTTCGTCGCTAGGTTAGCGAAGGTTCCTGAAACATATGGGCTGTGCTCATCCGAAGAGTGGACTCGGTGAGGTTTCATGGCTTGAGCTTCAATGGACTGACGCGCCAGATCATTGTAATAGGCTAGTTTGGGATCATCGGGCATTGATGATGTCAGAACACACAAAATCAAGAGCCCAGTCAGTGGCGCGCCGATAATAATAACCGGCGACAACGTAATACCAGCTGCCACAGCTGTTGTTTCCGCAGCAGCCAATCCTGTCGCCTCAACCACCACAACGGTCTCTGCCGCAAACAACGACTCAGCCAAACCAATCGCTCCAACTGACGGCACGAAAGACCACATCTCGTCCCCATCTTCAGTCACGAAATAGGAGTAGATGGTTTTTGAGGCATTCGTGGGCCAGTAATCTACTGACGGCGCTGGTGTACCCTCAGTACCTGGAGCAAAACTCCACTGCGAAGTGCTTAGATCAGCCGAATTGCCAGTAACGGCTGGCCAGTGAATCTGTTGCCAGTAATTCCCATACATCAAGGCAAGGCAGATGAACACACTGCCATCGGAACTCTCAGAAACCATCGAAGTTTCAGAGCACGGCTGGTCTTGCGCCACGGCATTTTTCATCTCCATTCAAATCTAAGACCCGCGGGTTCCAATGACCACAGAAAGACACGGTGACACAAAGATTATCCTTATCTTGAACAATAACTTAAAAATGTTATCCTATAATCCTCGTACGGTTCAAGGCTTTTAAAAAGCCAAATAAATAACTGTGCAGGAGGCACTAATGTTGATCGTAGTATACGGAAGTAAGAAATTCTCTGTCCCCGATGAAGCAATGATGATCCGAGAGGCGGTGATCGTCATCGACAACAGAACTGCAATCATCGCGAGAGATTGGCGAGACAATGTTACACAAGCAGTCAGGGAGATCCCCCATCTGCCACGCCACATCCAGCACACAGAGGGGCTCAAGGATTACTTGATCGAAAAAAAGTTCTGCGCCGCCAGCTCAATTTTCATCGGCAACGTAATGTAGCCAAAAAACACGACAGAACAAAGTCCTGTCGTGTTTTTTATTGAATCAGACAATAACATGAGCCTCTTGTCAGAATCGAACTGACATCAGCGGTTTACGATACCGTCGCTCTACCATTGAGCTAAAGAGGCATTAAAAGATCTTAAAATAATTTGAAGAAAATTGCTAGATACATACAAAATTGAAAAAATACGAAAAGTGTTTTAAGATAAAAACAAAGGAGATGAACTATGCTGCTACAAGCAAAGAACGAGGAAAGCGGAGTTCAACTGATCTTTTCAATGAACACCATTGGAGAAGCCAGGCTGAATATCTGGTTTACAAAAGATAGCAACCGGCATTCCTGCAAAGACACAAAATTTGCAGCATTGGACAAAATCGGAGCTACCCAGTGGCTAAATAATGGGCAAATAAAAAACTGGGTCAAGGGAGAAGCTGGTGGTATCGGCGTCCAGCTTCTGGAAATGATCTACAAAGAAGCAAGCGAAGAAGCCATGAGCATAAAAACATAAAGACAAGAACGAGCGGAAACAATCTGCTCGTTCTTTATTTAACTTCTTTTCGAAGTTGTCTGATTACCATGGCATAGATTCTCAAGTTATGAATAGTCGCCAACCTCATGGCCAATGGCTCGTTGAGTTTGAAAAGATGATTCAGATAAGCTCGAGAATAATTTTTGCAGACGAGACAATCACAGTATTTTGAGATTGGCTTGTTTTCTTTTTGGTGTTTTTGCTTATTGATGTACAAATATCTAAAAAAAGATTTTGGAACTCTCGCCCCTATTAAGTTTTTCAACGGTTTTTTGATCTCGTAAAGCCTTTGATGTCTGGCATCCCTCGTCGGCAACACGCAGTCATAAATTTGATAACCAGCTTTTGTAAAAACAATCAAATCTTCAAGCTTACCAATGCCAAGGCCGTACTTGTAATATTTATCAGGGATAATCTTTGCCAGCCACTTGATAAGATCAACTTGCAAGGGATTGCCAGCATTCGGCACCCAACCGCCCATACCATAGCCATCAAAACCAATCTTCAATAGTTCGCTCAGACAAAACTCTCTCAGATCCTTGTTGTCACCTCCCTGAACAACACCGAACAATAAAGGTCGCTTGATAATTGGTAAATGACGGAGGGAAATTTGTTTTTCAAACTCAATTTCGCATCGGCGAGCCCAAGAAATTGTCCGTTCAACTGAAGTTTTATTCTGTTTTTCCGAAATATTTGACGACGGGCAATCATCAAGACATATCATAATATCTGAACCAATCTCAAACTGCATCTGGATGCTTTTTTCTGGAGTCAGCAAATTCTTGACTGGTTTTTTCAAACCGCCTGTATAAAAAATAGCTCCGTCGTCAATTACACGACCTCCTTTTTTCTTACCCCGAGCATAGATCAGAGAAAATACCTGAAACCCGCCAGAATCAGAAATAATCAATCCGGGAAAATCCATGAACTTCCTGACACCGCCAAACTTTTTCAAAACCGCTTTGCCAGGATCATGAATCAAATGAAGCGTATTAACGCAAACGCCGTCAATGCCAACGTTAATCAGGTCTTTAGTGTCAACGGAACGCACAACAGCCCGCGTGGCATCCGGACAAAAAATCGGCAGTTTGTATTTTTTGTTTTTGACTTTTAGATACTTCATGCACGAATCTCTTTACGCAACCAATCAATCTGTTGTTCCTTGTGCTGCCACCACAAATCTTCCCAAAAATAATGCACAGCCAGATGTTTATACTTTCCGTATTTATTGATAAATCGCAAAAGTTTATCAACTGAAACCGGATTTGTTGTCTCTTTGCCAAACCACAGCTTAGAATAAATTTTCTGCTCCCACGGCGAGATGTGATCAAACACATCCCAACGGTGAAAAACGTCAAATAAAATATACCAAACAGTAGCTGGACCGACTCCGTAAAGCGCAAGTAATTCTCGGCGTTGAGTTTCACAAGGTTGCTCGCGCAATTCAAACTCATTTATCAATTTCTTTCCGAAATAATCATCAATTTTCTTGATTGATTTTGCCCGATAGCCAAGTTTCAATTTCCGCAGTTTTAATTCTGAAACATTTTTTAATCCGCCGGGCGGCCAAAAACACCAGAGCTCTTTCCTGCCAAACTTAACCTGCGTACCGAAATTTTCCAATAATGTTCTGAACATATTAATTGACCGCCTGACAGACGCGTTCTGCAGGACAATGCCAACAATCAAATACTCGTAAAGAGAGCTCGGCTGGCCGGGCCGCATTCCGCGCATTCTTTTTATGACCGGACCGAGTTTTCTGTCTTTGCCGAAAAGTCTATAAAACTCTTTCAAATCTAAATTAAAATTGTAAAAATAAGAAACTTCTCCTATCAAGTCATTGAAGAATCTATTCTTAAATTCTTGAGAATTTAAGAATAGATTAGGCGATGTATAGATGCCAATTTTAACCAATGGTTTATTAACACTGCCACTGTTTTCTATTTTCAGACCAAGCGGCACGCCTCGCCACCGCCATGTTTGCCAACGGATTCCTGGCTGCCAGATGTTGTCTCCGGAAGTAAAATGATCAGGCTTGTGAATTGTTTTATCGAAACTAAACGGCGCTGTTGGCTTCAAAAAAAATGTTTTCCGCAGCTTCAGTTTAATCGTCTTGCTCATAAAAATCACGCTGTCGGCCAAGGATGATCAATAATATCCAGCAACTTGAATCTTTCCAAAACCTCGCCTTTATTACTAACAATAATAATTTCAACATTCTGCTTTGAGCGGATATAGCTTTCCCAGAGAAGTTGTTTGCACATGTGGCACGGATAAACCGGTTTGTCACCGCCGGCTGTTTCATTAGCTGTCGTGGCAATCACCACGATCTCATACTCGCCATGAGCCGCGGCATGCGCCAAAGCCGCTTGTTCGGCATGCAAAGTCAAAGAATGAGTATCCGAAGCGTATTGACCCGAAGAATAAATATTGCCATCTTTTGTCAAAACAGCAGAACCAACCCTGAAATCTCCCGGTTGATTAGTGCCCGTAAAAGCATTTTTAACGCCTTCTTGCGCCGCTTGAATCAATTTTATTTCTTGTTCTTGCGTCATAATATTTATTTTCCAGAGACTTCCCAGATATTGCCATCTGGATCTTTAAAATACGCCACTACTTGCCCCCAGGAAGTAGTTTTAGGGCCTTCAAACATCTCCACGCCCCTCTGTTTTAATTGTTTACACGATTCATTAACGTCTTCGACCTGAAAAGCCAGAACACAACCACCCGTCTGACCCATAAATCTTTCGGGAAACATACTCACGGCTTTATCTTTTTGAAAAATCGCCAACGATGTACCCTCCATTTTAAAATCGGTAAACCCATCGTCTTGAGAGTTTAATTCAAGACCAAGGATATCTTTATAAAAACGCGTTGAGACTTCCAGATCTTTAACCAACAAACAAACAGCAAAAAGTTTTTCAAACATCAATTTTTTTATTTAATTAAAACTCTCTTCTTGAATTAGCGGCGGATCAGATGAATAATCAGACATCCTCGTCCAAATTGGTTTGATCTTTATATAGCCAGTTTCGGGAATGCCTTTGAACTCCAGAGATTCTGGGTGGAAGTTAAAATACGTTTCTTCACATTTTTTAAACTCATCTCCAGACTCAACCAGAGTCGCCATGCCATGATACTGAATATTCAGTTCATCAAAACCCCAGCCAAAAACTAGCGCAACCTTAGGATTCTGCATCAGATTACTCCATTTCCGACTCGATTTATCCGTGCTGCAAATCACTGTCAAATCATCTAAAACAGCATAGCCCATAACCGCAGATGCTGGTTGATTGTCTAGGGAACTGGTCGCCAAAACGCAGAGCTTCGGTTCTCTTTTTTTTAAAAAATCCAAAAAATCTTGAGACATATTTTGTTTTTAATTTGAGCGGACGATGGGAATCGGACCCACGTCTCATGCTTGGGAAGCATGTATACTGCCATTGTACTACGCCCGCGCGAAAAAGTTGCTACCAAGCCGACGATTCTGCCGGCTCCCCCGACTTTCTCGTCGAAGCTATACTAATCCCTCTTGAAAAATAACTTTATCTTCTCGAAAAAATTCGGTTCCGGAGGCGTACTCGGCATTGGCGACGGCGAAATAAAGATTACTAATTTTTCTCCCGGCTTAACGAAGTTTAATCTTTTTCTGACCTCAAACTCTTTAAAAACATCCAAAGACACCAAGTCCAGCACACTATCCAAAGCCTCATTGTCCCGAACCAAAGTGCGAGCTTCCATATCAAGCGCTTTCTGCCGCTTAACCAAATCATTGTGTCTCAACCAAGCCGTAACCAAACCAGCCGCCAAAAACGGGGCTAACATTGCTAGAATCCAACCGAAAGTTCTCTGTCTCAACTCGAATTATAATCCCGACGCTTCGGTCGGGATTCCGACTCCGAAGGACGTCGGAGTTAATAATCATTAGATTAATAATACCACGACCAAAAATTGGAAAGCTCTGTGCCTTAGAGATTCTAAACTATTTCTTATCAATTATTTTGTGGCCTTGAACACTTCAAAAAATACAGATGGTTCAAGATTTACTTTACCAAACTGCGAAAGGCGTTTCTTGCCTTCTTTTTGTTTTTTCCAGAGTTTCATTTTCCTGGTTCTATCCCCACCATTTTTACCAAAATTGCCAAGCTTCTTTTTTGAAGCAGGGATCGTCACCCTGGCAATGATTGTCGAACCAATAGCCGCCTGAAGCGGCACCGGAAAAACCTCGTGCGGCAAAATCTCTTTGAGCTTTTCAACCGTCAACTTACCCAAAGTATAAGATTTCTCTCTCGAAACGATTCTTGAAAAAGCATCCACTTTTTCATTATTGACCAGAACATCAAGTCTCACCAACTCTCCTTTCTGCCAATCGGAAATCTCGTAACTCAAAGAAGCATAGCCCTGGGAAACGCTTTTCAACTTATCGTAAAAATCAACAATAATCTCTGACAGTGGCGCAACAAAGTTAATCAAAATGCTTGTTTCCGAGATATTTGAAATATCTCCGGCAACACCCCGACTCAACTGAACCAAATTCAGAATCCCCGAAAGATGAGAATTCGGAGTAATAATCTCGCCCAGAACCCAAGGTTCTTGCAGCTCGATCAGTTTGTCTGCAGGCGGCAAGTCGCTCGGTGAAAAAACATTTTTCAATCCCCCATCATCCAACACCGCTTTATACAAAACAGTTGGGATTGTCACAACGGGATCAAGCTGATATTCACGCTTCAGGCGCTCCCTTACAACCTCAAGATGCAAGGTGCCTAAAAGACCGAGACGAAAACCCTGACCCAAAACCTCTTGTTTCTCTTTTATAAAAAACAAAGACGCATCATTCAATTTCAGCTTTCCAAGCGCCAGTTCCAATAAATCGAATTTACTGGCATCTTCCGGATAGAAATTAACAAAAACAACCGGCTGGGGCTCTTTGTATCCCGGCAAGGGTTTCACCGCTTCGGTTTTTAGATTTGAGTTTTGAGATTTAAGATTCAAAACAGTATCGCCGACTTTTACCAACCCCGGGTTTTTTATCCCAGTAGCCACGTAACCAATCTCACCAGCGCGCAAAAAACCTGTCGGTGTTAATTTGGGCTTAAAAATCCCAACTTCTAAAGCTTCGGCCTCCGTATCAGTAGCAAAGAATTTAATTCGATCGTTTTTGTCTACCCTGCCGTCAACCACCCTAAGATAAGCAATCGCTCCCTTATAAGCATCAAAAGCAGAATCAAAAACCAAGGCTCGCAGTTGTTTCAAATCATTTACCTCAGGAGCCGGAATCTTCTCAACAACCGCATCCAGCAACTCTTTAACGCCCTTGCCCGTTTTCGCGGAAACCTCCAAAACTTCTTCCGGAAGACAACCAACGAGCTCACTCATTTTTTTCTTCAGGTCAAACAAAAAATCTTTTGAGAAAGCAAGATCAACTTTATTTACTGCCGGAATGATTTTCAACCCCTGCTGTTGAACAAGGTGAAGGTTGGCCAAGGTCTGAGCCTGAATCCCCTGGGTCACATCAACCAATAAAATGGCACCCTCGACAGCCGCCAAAGATCTCGAAACCTCATAGGAAAAGTCGACGTGACCGGGAGTGTCAACCAAATTCAAAATGAGTTCTGATTCACCATGGCGATAAACCATCCGGACCGGTTGAAGCTTAATAGTTATTCCCCGTTCACGTTCAAGATCCATCTGATCGAGAAATTGATTGCGAAACTCTCTCTTTTCAACCGTCTCCGTTATCTCCAGCATCCGATCGGCTAGTGTACTCTTCCCATGATCAATGTGGGCCGTTATAACAAAATTTCTGATTTTAGATTCCATCTTTAAAAACAGATTTAAGTTCGGGAAGCTTCAGATAACCGAAACGAACACCAAACACGAAAGCGACCACAACCAAAAATCCCTTGAGAAACAAAAGGCCGAATAGCCCGAAATTAAAAAATTGATAATCCAAAAGATTAAAGATTAAAACCGGCAGGACACAAAGGCCACCAAAACGCAGCCCGAGGAACAAGTTCTTTTTCGAAAGGGGTAAAGTTAAAAATCCGATTCTCTTTTTGAAAAGAAAATACAAAAGCAAAGAATCTATCAAATAGCCGAGATTCAATCCAAACACCAAGCCGACAATGCCGAACGTTTTTGAAGCCAACCAGATCAGGGGAATCTGAAAAACTACGGCCGAAACAATTCTGATCAAAAATGGCGTTTTCGTGTCAGTCGCAGCAAAAAAAGCCCTAATCAAAAACATAGTAAATGCCTGAAACGGCAAAAATAAAACAAAAACCAAAAATACCAAGCCAGTCAACATCTGATCGGCAAAAGAAAAATTTCCGTAACCCAGAAACAAGCCGACAATCTCTTTTGAGAAAGCAGCAAAGGCCAACGTTATGGGAACAATGATAATCGCAATTCTTGAAAAGACCTCGTCAATACTATTAATGAAATCTTGTTTTCTCTCCGGCGATCCTTCTGTTTCATAATCAGCCCATTTCTGAGAAATAAAAGGGAAAGAAGCTGTGACTAAAGACATCACCACAACCGTGATCGGTAAAGACTGCAAGGAATCAGCCAGGTTATAAATCCCCAAAGAACCGACCGCCAAAAGAGAAGAAACTGAGGTGACCCAGAACAGGACAACGTTATTCATCAAGATCGTCATTGATCTAGGGATCATCAGAAAAATAGTTTCTTTGAGGTACGGAACCGCGGTTTTATTGAAAAGAAACTTGAAACCAAGTGCTTTCAAACCAGGAATCTGGATCAGAAGGTGCAATAAGGCTCCAAAAACCACCCCCCAGGCAACTCCGGATATGCCCCAAAAATCTGAAAACCAAGCCACGCCTATAATAATCCCGACATTATAAAAAACCGGCGCCAAAGACGAAACAAAGAACTTTTTAAAACCCTGAAGAGTTATGGAAAATAAATTAGAAAGAGAGAGGAAAATCGGTTGGATCATCAATATTCTCAAAAGTGAGGATAACTTTTCAATATCCGAAAGAGAAAAACCAGGTGCAATCAATAAGGCTAATTTTTCGGAAAAAAAGAAAACTATCAAAGCAGATAGACCGAAAAATAAAATAAAAATAGAAAAGATTCTTGAGATCAACGACCAAACATCTTCCTTACCGTTTTTGATCGCTTTGGCAAAAACCGGCATAAAAGAACTGGATAAACTTGAGAAAACAAGAAGACCATAAAGGAAATCAGGAATCCGGAAAGCTGCAAAATAAATATCAAGGTCTCTTGAGGCACCGAACTTGGACGCCAAAAGCGTGTTCTTCAAAACTCCCAATAGACTGCCGACAATAGTAACCAAAGCCACCGTCAGGGCACCTTTCTCGATTGAAGTTTCTTTAGATTTCCAAAACATAAAATGTGAGCCGTCTGCCAACTTTATCCAAGCTGCTTTGTCACTTCGTCATTAATAATTTCCAAGTCACCGGCCAGAATCCGAGAGATATTTTTCCAAGATTGGTTAATCCGATGATCTGTAATTCTATCTTGAGGAAAATTGTAAGTCCTGATCTTTTCCGAACGTTCGCCAGTACCAATCTGAGATCGACGCTCAGAAACACGTTCTTCCATTTGCTCTCGACGCTTAATATCAAGAAGCTTCGCTTTTAATATTCCCAGGGCCCTTTCTTTATTTTGATGCTGATATCTTTCAGACTGGCAAGAAACAACAATGCCAGACGGCGAATGCTTAATTCTAACGGCGGTTTCGACTTTGTTAACATTTTGCCCACCGGCGCTAGAAGATCTGAAAAAGACAATCTCCAAATCTTTTTCCGAGATCTCGAGTTTGACATCTTTCAAAACTGGCATCACAGCCACGGTCGCTGTTGAAGTGTGAATTCTTCCAGCCTTTTCTGTTTCTGGAATCCTCTGAACACGATGAACGCCACTTTCATATTTTAACAATGAAAAAACTCTTTTACCCTTTATTTCGCAAATCACCTCTTTATAGCCGCCAAGCTCATCCCTACTTTCGCTAATCATCTTGAATTCCCAATTATTTTTTTCAGTATACGCACGGTACATTTTAAAAAGATCAGCAGCAAACAAAGCCGCTTCGTCACCGCCGGTGCCAGCCCGAATCTCCAGTATTGCTTCTTTTATTCCTTCTTCGTCCTGCGCCTCCGGATCATCAAGTCGTTGTATTAAAAGATTTAATCCCTTTTTAAGCTCCTCTGCCTTTGGAATCAATATCCCCGACTCTTCTTCGGCAAGATCAGCTAAAGCTTTGTCCAATGATTCTTGAATAATGATCCTGTTCTGGCTGATGTTATTGGAAAGCTTTTCCAAATCATCGATTTTTTCCAAAATCACTGAAAGCCTTGAGAGTCTTTTTGAAGATTTAACATATACCTCCTGATCGCGGATAAAATCAGGCCGGGAAACTTTTGCCAAAAGATCTTGATACTCTTCTCTGATTTTTTGGAATTCATTAAGCATCTTTTTATTAAAAAAATAAAACCCCGCAAGGCTTTCCTAAGTTTAATTTTCGAACCAACAAAAATCAAACAAGAAGAAAACCCGCCGGGGGAAAATCGTTATTTCTTTGTATTATTTTTCTTTGCTTCTTTGACTCGGGTCTGATTTTTCTCTTTTTTCGTTATGGGTTTCAATGATTTCAGCTGTTTCGATCTCGCAACTTTTGCCTGATACTTATCAACTCTACCGGCGGCATCAATTAATTTATCTTTGCCGGTAAAAAAAGGATGGCACTGAGAACAAACTTCAACTTCAATCATCGGTTTAGTAGCGCCAACCTCAAAAATAGCGCCGCAGGCACACTTAATCTTCGCATCTGAATAGTATTGAGGATGAATATCTTTTTTCATAAAAACAACAAGAATACATTCGAGAAGAAACTCGTAAGCCGGATTCTGTTTTTAAACAATCATTAGTCTAGGCCCTCAATTACTTTCGGGCTCAAGCGACTCCCCCAATGGAACGCATTGGATACGGTCTTGTACTCCGCAAGGATTTAGCCGTTTCACTCCTAGCGTCACCGCCAGGACTATACTTTCAAAAATTAGATCTCTATTTTCGAAAGATATTCCGAGATTCTTTCGAATCCGGACGTCTCTGCTCGCACCTCGTCCGCTACAACTGCACCCGTCTGCAACGCATGTGCGTAGCATTTCGGGTAGACAGATGTTGACGGAGACGGGTATTACCCGCTACGTTTTTGACCCAGTTATTAGCTGAGAAATAGTATCCGGACTTTC
>MHHX01000003.1:34891-37724 GCA_001817215.1 Candidatus Brennerbacteria bacterium RIFOXYC1_FULL_41_11
CTGGCGCCCGATTGTTCGGTCTCCTCTCGGAGGAAAATTATAGCACAGAGACCGTAAAGATTAAAGACTTGATATTGAAGAGGGCAGTCCGGCCTGTCTAAGGATATTTATCTGATCAGCGTAATAATCAGCAAGTTTCATGACCTTATAGCCGTAAGAATTGAGATAATAACGCCACCTGGAACCAGCATAATATCTCGCGGCGGCGGCTTTTTCCTGAGAATAAGTGGCATTAGCCGCACCTGCATCTGCCAAATACAACGCTGTCGCCAAAAAAGCATCTCTCGGGTTCCATGGAGACGGCACAACACCAATTATCTTTTTAATTCTATCTTTATACATCATCCACGTTGAAGGAATAAACTGAGAAATGCCCATGGCGCCTCCGTAAGCGCCGTCAGAAACAATCGGGCAAGAAACCATCACCGAGTCCGGACTGATGCCAAGCTCCTTGGTAATTTCAACAAACGCAGGCTGATCGCGAGTCGGGTGCATCGCCGTTTTCCAAGAGCATCTGCCAACGTTTTTACCAAGGGCAGACTCCTTATCCAAAACAGCCAAAAGCAAAGCAGACCTCACCCCCGTTTCCTTTGAAGCAGATTCGGCATACCCATAAGCATCGCCGAAATTAATCTCGCCACCGCCCAAAAGCTTATAAAGCTGGGCCCTAATCTCGGCCGCTGTTTTCTTCGACTCTTTCAAAAGATTTTGATAAGCAGTTTCCTTTCCTTTTGTCGCGGACATCAGTTTATCTTTTTCCGCCTTCCTTGAGTTTAGTTCTCTCTTCTGAGACTCTTGGATTTCAAGTAGAGATTGCTGATCTTCCCTGCGGTCTATCCAGTTCACTCTTTGCACTTCAAGATTCTCTTTCAAATCGCGAATCAAAACCAACTCTTTCTGCAATTGATTTTGGATTGAAGTCTGTGCGTTGAGCTCGGAGAAAAAATCAGATAAGGAATTTCGACTGATCAAAATTTCAAGTAAAGAAAGCTGCCCGCTCTCATAAACAGCCTTTAAAGAATCTGTCAGAAGAAGCCTTTGCGAATCAATTCTCTCTTCCGAATCTTTAATCGAAATATTAACGTCGGATATTCTCAGGCCGAGTCGCCTGATCTCGAGATCTACTGCTTTTATCTGCAGGTTAATCTTCGCCATAGTATTATCAAGAATTTTAATCTCATTGGCCAAAGATTTTTTCTCTCCCTGAATGATAAGGATACTCCTTTCATACCCTTGAATATCTGACTCAAGCTTTGTCAACTGAGCTTCTAGCTCCTTTTTATCTTCCAAGGTATCGGCATAAGAGACAGAGATCGGCGCAGACACCAGATCAATTGAAAAACCGACAAAAAACAGGATTAGTGAGCCGACAAGAATCGACTTGGCAATATCAAAAAAATAAAAGCTGTTTTTGCAACGCTCTCTCAACGATGGGATTTTTTTCTGAAAAATATTTTTATCAACAACCGGAGATTTAGAAATATCTGTCATCTAATCTCAATTAATCTCGAGGCAAATCCCTGTTTACGAAGATTTACCCGACTTATCCTCGGCCGCTGCCGCCTCTACAGGCGCAACGACTGCCGCCTCTACAGGCGCAACCGAAGAGGGAATTTCATCTTTCAGTGGTTCAGAAACAGAAACCACTGACGTTTGAGAATCAATATGACAAGAAACCCCAACAGGGAATTTTAGATCTTTAACATAAATTGTCGCATCAAAATCCGAAAGAACGCTCACGTCAACCAAAACACTGTTGGGAATGTTCACCGGCAAACACTCAATCTCAATCTCGTTCATGTTCAAAACAACTACGCCACCAAAATCCTGAGTTGGAGCCTTACCCTGTAACACAATGGGAATGCTCACTTTGATTTTCTTTGAAGCATCAAATTGATAAAAGTCGACGCTGGAAAACTTCCCTCTTAAACTATCCCGCTGAAGCTCATGAAGCAAAACATTATCTATTGATTTACTGCTGTCAAGTTTCAAAACGAAAGGTTTTGTTCTATGACCGGATTTGAGAAAAGAATCAAGCTCTTTTTCAGAAACAGAGAGATTCAGATTCTCTGTCTCGGGACCGTATAAAACCGCAGGAATAAAGCCCCGGTTTCTCAGATCACTATTACTTTCTTTTTCAATCTCTCTTGTTTTTACCTGTAAAATAATCTCTGACATAAGAAAAAATGCGCTTTTCCGCGTAATTTAAATTTATTCTTTATTTTAGCTCAAAAATCACTAAAAATCAATTTGCCATCGGATTACCCTTCTTTGCATGGGGCTGATTTCCAAAAAAACAGTTCACAGAGACCCTAGAACAGTTTTTATTAATGGGTCAAGGCCCGGTAATGCTAAGGCCTTTTGTTTATCGAGCCAAATAAATTCTGAATGTTCCTCGCTCAAAACCGGACTTATGTCAAAAACCTCTTCGCTCCCAAAAGTCAGTCGAACTATGTGTTTTTCGTTATCGTGAATAATATCTTGAGCGAATAAAAGCTTTGGTTGTTTTTTTATCTCAAAACCAAGTTCTTCTCTTAATTCTCTCTGAAGATTTTCAAACAGCGGAATGCCGGGATTCATTCTGCCCCCCCCCCTATATCCCACATTCCCTTTTGACGGCCATCGGCTCGTTTAATAAATAGAAACTCTCCTATTTTATTTTTCAACAAAACCTTTACGCCGACTTGAAGCTCCATGATAATTATTTTTTAATCACAACAGCGTCACTTCACAGATTCCCCCCAGACACGCCACTTCCTGCGCTGCGGTTGTTAAATCTTTTTCTTCGTAACGATAAATCTTGGAAAAATCTATTTCCGGGAACATCGTGACA
>MHHX01000003.1:37767-38773 GCA_001817215.1 Candidatus Brennerbacteria bacterium RIFOXYC1_FULL_41_11
GATCATACTGAGCATCAAAAGCCGGAAGAAGCGTCAAGCCACCGATCATTGATTGATGCTGCCATAACCACTTGGCAATATCGAAAATCTCGTCCGGTGAATAAGTCACCGTCACGCTCGGGTTATGTTCTGTCCAGTTTGTTTTTGATTTTAACCAATATTTAAGCTGCTCAATGGCTGAAATATCTTTTCTGGTGATAGCACCGTCGGGAGATTTAACCGGAAAATGGGCCACCCATGTCGTAGCCGTCTCTTGAGACTGATTATTTTCCGGATCCATGGGCACACCGGCGTCTTTTAAAACTTTGAAAATTGGCGTATGAGCACCAACGCGAATGTTGCGAATATAATACTCCGACCATCTGGCGTGAACGCCGGAGGAACAATTTAAAAGTTGGGCTGAGTTTCCGGACGGCTTCACGCAAGTGATGGCGACCGACTGATTGATCCCAAAAATCTTGGCATATTTCTCATTAGTTTCTTTTGACACCTGTTTCAATTTTCTCATGTTGTCCTCATCTCTTGATGCCACGCAGTCCATCTGTCCGTTGATATCAACCCCAAGCAATCTTTCCTCTTCGCAATTTTTCTTCCATTGAGGTCGCAGGCCGGGAAAGTTTGTTGCCAGAGACTGGATCGTGCCGATAATCGTTGCCACCTCAACCTTTTCTTCTAAACTTTCAAAATCATCTTCTTTTCTCGCCACGACAATAGAGAGATTGCAAAACTCAAAAGGCCGCAGGATAATCTCCCCGCATGGATTGCATCCGAACTCAGCCGGTTTTCTGCGTTCGGGAATGGTATTCAGAGCAGCAAAACGACTGAAAATACCCGGTTCGCCACGCCGAGATTCGTCAGCATCAATAACAAACTTTGCAACTTCTGTTTGGCTTAATTCTCTATCCGGCCAGACGGCTGAATTGTTAGCGTTCCAGCGCTGTTCATTGCCACGGATATTATCTCCGGACTTACAGACCCTCATCTCTTGATCATCAAAATCAAAAAG
>MHHX01000003.1:38786-41004 GCA_001817215.1 Candidatus Brennerbacteria bacterium RIFOXYC1_FULL_41_11
GTTCGCCGAACACCACCGGAAACCACGGCGTCGCCGACAGCACACATCAGGTCATGCGCGTCAATCGGTCTCAAAAAACCTCCCTGGCGAGAAAGTACTTTTGATCTCGCAAAGTCCAGCATCTTCCTCAGCGGCTCAGGACCAGAAGCCCTGCCTCCTTTAATTTTCAACGGCGCTCCGGCTGAACGGATCAATGAATAATCAAAAGACAAATCTTTACCAGAAAACCAGTTATCAAGTCCTTGCCTTAATGACTCACCCCAACCTTCGGCAGAGTCTTCGATCAAAAATTTTTCTGGCTTTGACCCAGCTTTTTGCCTTTTAACCCGCGGGAGATTTTCAACATACTGCTTCTCAACAGAAAAACCAACTCCGCAACCAGCCATGGAGATTAATAAGGCCTCGGCAAAAGCGTCTAATGAATCGACAGTCAAATAAGAACAATTGTAAATCGCCATGTTGTTACGACTCGCAGCCTCTCCGGCCATGGCCAGAAGTCTCATCGAAGGCAAGGCTTTCATCTCTAGAATGAATAGTCTGATTTTTTCGTAGACTTGCTGATCAAGTTTGTTCTGCGAAAGTTTTTTCAAAAAATCCAGGGCGCGATCAACCGTCTCCACCCACGTCTCCCGTCTTCCCAGCAAATAATTGAATCTTGAATATTTATCGTAAAACTGAAATTTCTGAATCGCGGTCGGAAAGTATTGATCAGAATCAACAAAGGCCTGCCTGACAGATTCCGGAATCGGCCTCGTCTCTCTCAACTTTGCGTGCTGAGCACGATAAAGAATGTAATGTTTCGCTGCCTCATATTCGCCAACTGCCTGCAACACGGTTTCGACAGCATCTTGTATCTGTTCAACATGTGGGTTTGGATATTTAATTGATACAAGATTCACAACCTGAATCACTAATTCTTCCAGAGGCACATTCGGTTCTCTCTGAAAACTTGCAAAACATCGCTCAATTGCATATTTAATCTTCGACTGATCAAACTCCATGCGCCGGCCATCTCTTTTGACCACGATTTCCGGAATTCTAACTTTCAAACCAGCAACCTGAGTCACTCTTTGTTTTTCGTTAGCAACATTAATCACTTTTCCCACTGATGCCCGCGATATTTTTGCCATTTATTTTGAAGATCAAGATTAATTTTTATAGAAAGATTTTAGCAACCCAAGAATAAAACCTCTGTGGATAAAAACACGAGAAAACAACAAGTTTAAAAGAGGTCAAATGAGCCTGAGATCAGAAAAAACAATTTGACTCAACACGTCATTTATGACAGAGCTCAAATCGGCATAGCACGATGATCGACCGCGCCGTTACCAAAAACCACGGTTCAGATTATTTCTTTTTTCTCAAAAATGCCGGTTCGTCTTCCAAAGATTCGAATGGTTTGATTTTTTCTTTTAAAACATCTTTGGCATGAGATGAGATTTCAGAATCTTTTTCTTCAACTCCTGATTTCCTATCTTGCGAGTATCCAAAAGACCTTCCCTGTCCTCCTTGAGTTTTATCAAAAGAAGAATAATTGCTTTGAGAATAATCAAAAGGCAGAGCAGAGTGAGTTTCCTTATCCTTATTGAAACCAGTCGCCACAACCGTAATTTTCATCTTGCCCTTTGATAAACGACTATCAAAACTTGTGCCAAAAATAATTTTTGCTTCCGGGGAAACAAGCTCTGTGATCGTCTTAGCTGCTTGTTGCAATTCGATCATGGTCAGATCGTCTTTTGCCGAAACATTGAAGAGGACACCCTTGGCGTTATTGATCGTGATGTCAAGCAAAGGAGATTGAATTGCTTTTTGGGCCGCTTTGATCGCCCTGTCTTTGCCGTCGCCAAAACCAATACCCAGCAAAGCTTCTCCTGAATTTTTAATGATTGCCTTCAAATCAGCAAAATCAACATTGTTCAAACCCGGCTTGACAACTAAATCGTGAATTGCCTGAATCCCCTCTCTCAAAATTTCATCAATTTGCCAAAAAGCTTTTTTCAAAGATGTATTAGTGTCAATAATATTGAAAACTCTGTCATTCGGCACGGTTACCAAAGCATCAACTTTTTCCAAAAGCTTTTGATGGGCGCGATAAGCCACTTGCTCTCTTTCTTTTCCTTCAAAAGAAAAAGGCATGGTCACGACAGCTACGACGATCGCTCCAAGCGATTGTGCGCATTCGGCGACAACCGGTGAGGCTCCGGAACCAGTACCCCCG
>MHHX01000003.1:41033-43433 GCA_001817215.1 Candidatus Brennerbacteria bacterium RIFOXYC1_FULL_41_11
TGCCCCTTCAAGCGATTTTAAAATTTCCTCTTTATTCTCCTCCGCAGAGTGCCGGCCAAGATCGGGATCCATGCCAGAACCACGACCCCGAGTCGCTTCCTTGCCTATCTGAATCTTTTTTTTCGCCTTGCAACCCCTCAAATCTTGAATATCAGTATTAAAAGCAATTGTTTCTATGCTCGGCATGATTGATTCGATTCTTGAAAGAGCGTTGCCGCCGGCCCCGCCAACGCCAACAATCTTAATCTTAGGCACCGAGAAGGCTGCTTTTGCCTGAAAATCAACGTTAGCATCAATCCTGATTGCTCGTGTTTTAGCAGTCTTTTTGATCAATCTGCTTTTAGATTTTATTTTTTTGATTTTTTTCATTCTACAAAAGATTAAGGCACGAAAATATCCCAGACCTTCTTAAAAATTCCAGACAAGCCCGAACCAAAACTGTCAGTCCTTGATCCAAAGACTGACTCCATCTGCCATAAAATCAAACCATAGACACTGAAAAACTGCGGGGAAACATCCTCGGGAAAATAATTCCGAAGATGGTCGAAATTAGCTTTCCTGACAGACAGTTTCAACTCTTTTTTCACCAGCTGATTAAGGTGCGGCAAGTTTGCCCCACCGCCATAAATAACCGCACCACCAGGCAATTTTCCAGCCTTACCAAGTTTTTTCAACTCGGCGTTAACAAATTCCAGTATTTCTGAAACTCTTGCTTCAATAATCTCGGCCAGATATTTTTTTGAAACGGTTGATTCTTCGCCCTCCGCAAAACGCGACATTTCAATCTCTTCTTTCTTACTGATTTTTGAAGCCATGGCCTGCCCGAAACCAAGCTTGATTCTTTCGGCCGTATCAAAATGAACCTGCAACGCATTAGCGATATCATTAGTAATATTTTGCGAACCCAAAGGAATCACAGAAAGATAAGACAGATTATCTTCTTCAAACACGGTAATCGAAGTTGTTTCCGCGCCAAAATCAATCGCACAAACTCCCTGCTCCCTATCTCTTTTCGGAACCAAAGCTTTGGCAGTTGCCAAAGGATTAGCCGCAATCAATCCGGAATGCAAACCAACAATCCCCAAAGATTTATTCATACCCAAAACGGCCTGAGAAAACACATCAATCACGGTTGCCTCAAGGGTCAAGCGGCTACCGCGCATACCGACTACTTGTTTCACTTTATCAATGTCGTCAATCAGATAATACTGCGGAATAACATGAAGCACGGTCCGATTCTGAGGTGTTGGCAAAGTTTCGATTGTTTCTTGAATCCTCCTTTCATCTTCCTGCCCGATCTCTTCATCCGGCCTAGAAGTGAGAATTGAACCCTTGGCAAAACGAGTCTCCAGACACGGACCGCCAAGCAGAATATTAACCTGATTTATCTCTTTTTTTGAACTTTCTTCAAGCTGTCGCAGCACATCACCAATGGCGCGCGAAGCATCCTCAACATCAAAAATTATCCCCCGCCTGATTCCCTGAGACCTGGCTTCAGCTTTAGCGATAACGTCAACAACCCTACTCTTTGTGTCGATATTGGCTAATGCGCCTTTTACTGAATGACTGCCAAGGTCTAAAGCGAAAAAAAGATTCTGTGAAGACATGAAAAAATAAACAAAATTATATTCCTATATTAGCACAAATCTCTTTTTCTTTGGCAAGCATTTTTGAAGCCTGTTTCTCTGTTTTGTGATCAAAGCCGACAAGGTGCAAAATAGCGTGGATTAAAAAATATTCGTTTGGCAATCCTGATTTTTTAATCTCGGCAGGGCAAAGATATATTTCTCCAAGGCCAGAAAAATTGCCGACCATAAAATCTTTACCAAACTCAACGCTGATCACCGTTGTCGCACCGGATTTATCAAGATACTTTTTATGAAGTTCTGAAATCTTTTTCGGCGTCACAAAAACAACATCAAGGTAATGATATTTGGTTATCTTAAGAATTTTGAGAATCTTTAGAATCTGACGCTTCATCTCAACGGCATTGACCTTTGACCGTGTAAGATTATTTACACCAATCATCTTCCCAAAAACAAATCTCTTGATTGCAAAACCCAGATCTGACCAGATTGATCAATCACCCACTCAATATCTTGGGGCGTATCATTGAACTCTTGCCGCAATCTTTCCGAAAGCATGAACAAAGCTTTCGCTTCGGGTTGAGACAAAATCTCCGGACCTTTTCTTTCAATAATTTTACGTTCAGAACGCGAGAATTTATATTGTTCAACTTGTTTGGCTTGACCGGACACAATCGCTTCGCCAAGCCCTTGATTGGCTTCAATCTCAACAATATCAGTATTGCCTGTTTGGGCTTTGGCGCCAAAAATCACGCCAGCGCATCTGGCATCTACCATTTCTTGTAAAACCACAGCAATCTTCATTTTTTCTGCC
>MHHX01000004.1 GCA_001817215.1 Candidatus Brennerbacteria bacterium RIFOXYC1_FULL_41_11
CGAAAATCTCGGATATAATCATTTTTTTGAAGCCGGCAGAAACAAACTGAAGCTGGACGGTTTTCCCGTTGCCCGGATTATCTCTGAAGCAAAAGGAATATACAAAGCCAAAAATGAAGATGGGGAATATTTTGCAAAAATAACCGGGAAGCAAATGTTTCAAGCATTATCCAGAGAAAACTATCCTGCCGTCGGAGATTGGGTGGCGATCAAAAAACTTGAAGACAACCGCGCCGTCATTCAAGAAATCTTGCCAAGGCAAACAATGCTCAAAAGAAAATACGGGGACAAAAATAAAGCCGGCGGAAAAGACAAGATACAGGTTATCGCTACCAACATTGATACCGCTTTCATCGTCCAATCAATTGACCGCGATTACAGCCCCAATCGTTTTGAAAGATATTTTTCCATCGCAGAAGATGGCGGAGTCAAACCAACAATTATTATGAATAAGATTGATCTCCTTCAAAAAAAAGAATTATTAGATGAAAAATTAAGTCAGCTAAAAAGTAGATTCCCAAATGTTGATATAATTTTAACCAACACCAAAAATAAAGATGGCCTGGATAAACTTAAAGAATATATGGAAAAAGACAAAACTTACTGTTTTCTTGGCTCGTCAGGAGTCGGAAAGTCGTCTTTGATCAATCGCCTGCTAGAAAAAAACACAATAAAAACCGGGAGCATCAGTTCTTATTCGAACAGAGGAAAGCACGTCACCACATCAAGGCAAATGTATTTTTTGGAAAATGGCGGCATCGTCATTGATAATCCCGGCATACGCGAAGTCGACATAACCGACAGCAACCCGGGAGTTAACACTGTCTTCGACGAGATCTCTGCCTTGGCACAAAAATGCAAATATACCAACTGCGCGCACATCCACGAACCAGGTTGCGAGGTTATAAATGCTTTAGAATCAGGAAAATTAAGCAAAGAGAAGTATACCAATTATCTCACTCTCAAAAAAGAAGCTAGATATCAAGAAATGAACAATCTTAAAAAAAGAGAAAAAAATCGCCAGTTCGGAAAACTAATCAAAAAAACGATGAAAGAACTAAAGAGGGTTGAGCGCAAAGATTAATGTTTGTTATTATAATTTATCAATAAGAATTAAGAATAAAAAAACATGAAAGGATTCATCAATTTTATCCGCGAACAAGGTGTCGTCGGTCTGGCTGTCGGCTTTATTCTTGGCGGCGCAGTCTCAAAAGTAGTCTCCGCCCTAGTGTCTGATATTCTGAATCCCCTGCTTGGCATCATCCTTGGCGCGGCCGGAGAATTAAAAACAGCCTCAATCAATATCGGCTCAGCCAAAATACTTTACGGAGATTTTATCAGCGTTATCGTTGACTTTTTAATTATCGCTTTGGTTGTGTATTACGGCGTGAAAACACTCAAATTAGACCAACTCGACAAGCCAAAGTCTTAAAAATTCACCTAGAAAACATAAACAAGGCAGCTTTTCGGAGCTGTTTTTGTGTACACAACAGTTGATCTGGTTTATACTAAAATTAATCTTCGGCAAAAAGGAGGTGATGTTCTTGGTTTTTTGCTGAAATGTCCGAATTGCGGCCGTTTGTTCCGAGCGGGATTTATGGCGTTACTCATGGCGTTTAAGAAAGACTGTGAAGTTGAAATTGAATGCCCAGGATGCCACAAAACTTTCTGGATCAAAAGTTTGAGAGAATTTGAAACTGAAAATGACCCAGACGAATAATCCCAGAACGGGGCAGGAGCCAGAGTAAGTTTCTGGCTCTTTTTGTTATAATCTTTTTTATGGATAATAAAAACCCACCAAAACGAAGTCAGATAAAACCAGGTTCTACCGTCTGGATCATTGAAAAAGAAAATTACGGCACAAATAAATACAAACAAGGCATTGTCCAGAATATTCTTTCACCACGTGAAAATCATCCTCGCGGCATTAAAGTCAGTTTAATCGATGGTTCGATCGGCAGGGTCCAGTGGCTCATTGAAGAGTAAGGATGGGTGTTTTTATGTTAAAATTTCTATATCCTAAAAATGCAAAATAAAAAAATAATAATCTCTGCTATCACACTAGTATCAATGGCCTTGATCCTTGGCAACGGATATTTCTATGTGCTTTTAGCGCAACAATTAGCAAGTTCACAAGAAACTCTGACCGGGACATTGGCTTTGTTCCAGGATAGAGTCCATGATCTTGAAACTAAACTCTCAAACGAGAAGAATGATAAAGCTGTCTTGTCGAATCTGCTTTCTTCTGAAAAAAGCAAAAACGAATATTTTGCCCAACAAATCTCCGGCATCCAAGGCACGGTCAATATTCTGGAAAAACTTTCAAAAACAGACAAAGAACTTTTGCAAAAATATTCAAAAGTTTATTTCTTAAACGAACACTATATTCCGGAAAACCTTTCAGTCATTGACAAAAACGATACCTACAACAAGACAGAAATCTATCAGATCCACACCAAAGTTCAACCATATCTTTATCAAATGCTCCGCGCAGCTTCTTCGAGCAATGTTTCCATGGAAACGGTTTCGGCTTACCGTTCTTTTGGCGAGCAAGCCTCTTTAAAACTCGGCTACAAGATTATCTACGGTTCCGGCGCCAACCAATTTTCCGCTGACCAAGGCTTTTCCGAACATCAACTTGGGACCACTGTTGATTTGACAACCAAAGACAATGTTCCATTTTCGAAATTCGAATCAACTCAGGCTTACAAATGGCTGCAGGAAAACGCCCATCGATTCGGCTTTGTTCTTTCCTATCCAAAAAACAACCAGTATTATGTTTTTGAACCTTGGCACTGGCGTTTTGTCGGCATCAAACTGGCAACCGAACTATATAACCGCAAAATCTACTTTTACGGCATAGACCAACGGGAAATCGACAGCTATTTGATATCAATTTTTGATTAAAATTAAATGAAAAAAATTCTCCCTAAAGCGCTGAAAAATATTCTTGTCCTCGCCGGAATAACTTTTGCAGTTACAGCCTCAATTCTTTTTTCATTATTCACGACTAATCTTCTTGAAGACCTGACAAAACAGCACCTTGAAAAAGATACGCAAACGATCGAGGCGCATCTTAACGACCGGCTCCAGAACCTGAGAAGCTCTCTCGATAGGATAAAAAAGTCTGAGGAATTAAATGCTATCGTCAAAGCCCAAGAAATAGATAAAATTCGGGAATTTTTTGAAAAAACAACAAGAAAGGAAGGATTTGAACTAGGGTTGATGACGGACAATAATGGCATAGTTATCTTCCGAGCTGAAAATAAAAATGTCATCGGAGATTATGTTTATAACAATAATCCATGGGGGCGCGCAGTTATCAAGGGTCAAGAAATAACAACGATTGAGAAAAGCGGCCTCATGCCGTTAATTTCAGTTGCCGGCTCTCCCCTTCTCGACGAAGATGGAAATTTTATGGCTGGGATCTTTATCGGAGAGAAGGTAGATAAAGACTTGACACTTGAACTCAAGCACCTTGAAACACGAAACAATATTGAAGTTGCTTTCTATACAAAAGAAGAGGGAATCTTCGCCAGTTCCTTCGAAAATCAAGATGACGAGAACAATATAAAGCGTTTTTTTAACGAAGGCTCTGAGTGGATTAAAAATGGCCGGGGGTCAGAAGATATCGAAAAAATCCGAATCATCAACAGCCAATACCACCACATCAAGAACATTGTATTTGAAGGACTCGAGCATTCTCCGGGCGGGATGTTGGTATTCCACCGCAGCTTCAATCAACAAGGAATAATTCTGTATCTTTCTGGATTCATTACCTTAACCTTAATTGCCTATTTTTCTTTCCTCCTAATTATCAAAAAACGCACGGAGAGAATTATCTATCTTTTAGTTGTCTGGTTAATTTTTGATTTAATCAGTGTCCAGACATCTTCCAAGATAAAAAGCCTGCAACCAGTCAACCCTGACTATGACAGTTCAATTGTTTACAACTCAACAGCAAAACTCGAACCTGAAACCGGAGTTTTTAAAAAGAACACCGAGCATGAAGTAAAAATCATTATCAATACTGCCGGAGAAAAAATTAACGCCGCCAACTTTAACATCAAGTATAACCCCGAAATAGTTGCTGTCTCAGAGATCAACATCGGAAATTCCATTTGTTCAAAAGAAGGATTCGTTGAAAAAATAATTGATCAGACAGAGGGATTAGTAAAAATTGGTTGCGTTATTTTCAAAGAAAGCTTCAACGGTTCACGAGGAGAGATAGCTGGGTTTAAGTTAAGAACCCTGAGAGAAGGAGATTATGTTTTGAGGTTTGAAGAAGACTCAAACGTATTTGCCAGCGATGGGCTTGGCACTGAAGTTCTTCGCTCAACCAGGGGCGGTAGTTATCAGGTCATCGACCAAAAATCAAAAAAACAAGGATTTCCTGAAATTTTGATCTTTTCTGATTCGCATCAAAACCAAACCCGTTGGTATAACGATAAAAAAGTTAGAATCACTTGGATCCCCGTTGAAGATGAATATAATCAATATCAATGGCTGATTAATAAAAACGCTGATACCATAAAGAACTGGGAAAATTCAGAAAAAACAAAAAATAACGAAATTGAAACATCCAATCTCGAAGATGGAGAGAATTATTTTCACATTATCGGCGAAAAAAATGGAGTTTTAGGTCCGGAATCAAAATTAAAAATAAGGATAGACACAACCCCACCAGAGCCAGTAAAACTGAAAATCACCAATCGCGATGTTAAAGTTGGAGATCTTATTAGGGTTAGTTTTACAGGAAGCGATATAACCAGCGGCGTCCAGTCTTTTTACGCAAAAATTAATAATCGAAATTACTTCCCCGTTGAATCAACATTTTTTATCCCCTTCACCGCTCCCGGAAAATACTACTTGAGTATTCGCGTCTTCGATCAAGCCGATAACTATCGAGACACAGAGATCGAAATCAATGTTTCCGGAAGAAACATCCTTGAACGACTACTAAATCTCAGCGGTGAAAAAATGATTCTTCTGGGAAGAATCTTGGGGATCAAATGAGTTACAAATCAGTCAGGTATTCCAAAACTCTCGAATCTTTCATCGCCAAATCGAAATCAATATAAAAAAACATCTAAAACTCCCGGGCTAATGCTTTTATCAACGCCTGAATTTGTTGTTCGGTCGTAGCTAGCTGTCGCACGACATCATCACGATCAACAACTGGTTTTTCTGGACGGGATACCATCTGAGTTCGACCGTCCTCACTATCTATTTTTGTTTGATTTTTTTCAGCCACCGGTAACGTATCAACTGTAAATTCAATAGATTTTTTCCAGATAGCTAGATTAATCAAAAGTTGTGAAATTTCTGAATTATTGAAATTGTTCTTTAATTCTTTAAATAAGAGAGTCACCTGTTCTGACCCATAACCAGCATTTAAAAATTTATATATCCCGGAGATCACTACCCCAATTGCATCAATTCCTTTCATGACTTCTTCGCTTTTTCCCAAACTGATAAACATTGGAATCTGTTTCATCGTCACTCTTTGAATATAACCAAACGAGACCACGATATCTGCAATTGAAGCCCCGCGCTCAAGTGTCCGGGGAAGATCAATGTGTTTCAGCTCTTCCTTTTTATCTTCTGCAGAAGTTGAAAGACCTAAATTTGCTGCTCTCTTGGCCACCTCAAGGATCGAGTCTTGCATATCGTCTTGACTATTTTCGTGTCCGCTTATAAACATGAGCTCAAGAATTTTTATGTAAACGCCCTGGGGGTCACTGGCTGCCGCCTCCTCAGTAAAATCTTCATTTACAGAAACCGCATTTATCAAAGTCCTTACTATGTGAGAAATTTCCTCCTCAGCTATTCCCAAAACGACTCTATTAATCTTGCCGTTGCATGATTCATTCTTGCAAAACCAAATAGCATCTTGAGTTTTAGGATTCATTCTCACATCGTGATTTCCTGGATTAGATTCAATGCCACACGATTGGCAAGCCAAAGATATGTTATTAAGCATGTCTTTTGACTTTTCATAAATTCTAATCCGAGCCTCTTCAAAGACAAGTCTTCGCAAGGAATTTAATGGGCTTGGAGCTCTTTCTGTTAATTTAACAGGCGACAACATGAATTTTTTATTTTATTCCCCTTTTATTTTTTTCATCCGCTCGTGCAAGCGCATTTTTTCCAAGGCTTTGGCTTCAATCTGTCTCACCCGCTCGCGAGTAATGACAAACTCACGACCGACCTCTTCAAGGGTATGAACCGCGCCATCCAAAAGCCCGAACCTCATCTCAACGATTTTTTTCTCTCGGTCAGTTAAGTCACTCAAGATTTTCCAAAGATGATCGCGAGTAATTTTTGCATAGGTCTGCTCGTCCGGAGTCGGCGTTGATTCGTCTTGAACAAAATCGCCGATCAAGGTGCTCTGGTCATCTTCTTCAACCGGACGATCAAGAGAAACCGTATCTTGCGCGATTTTGATCAAATGATGAATCTTAGAAACTTCTTCCCCCATTTCAACGGCTATCTCTTCCGGTAATGGTTCGCGACCCAAATCGGCTTGCAACCTTCTTCTGGCATTTCTGAACTTTGACAAGGTTTCCACCATGTGAACCGGAATCCTGATGGTCCTGCCATAATCAGCAATTGCCCTAGTGATTGCCTGCCTGATCCACCAGGTCGCGTAAGTTGAAAACTTGTAGCCTCGTTTATAATCGAATTTGTCAACCGCACGGGATAAACCAATATTGCCTTCTTGAATAAGGTCTAATAAAGAAAGGTTCGGAGTTCGGTTAATATACTTCTTGGCAATCGAGACCACTAATCGTAGGTTAGCATTAATTAATCTTTGCCTAGCTTCTCTATCTCCAGCCTCGATTTTCTTGCCAAGGTCTTTTTCCTGTTGAAAAGTCAGAAGCGGAATCCTGCCGATTTCTTGAAGATAAACCTGAACAGAATCCGGCAACTGAGAAAAATCATCGAAATAAATCGCTTTGTTGATGTCTTCATCTGAAACCTGCCCGTCAGGAATCTCTAAAAGATTTTTTGAACCGGCGATCCTGACATTTGAAGAAAACACCTGCTCGTAGAATTCTTCCAAAAGCCCAATGTTTGTTTCAAGCTCGGGAACGGTTTTCAAAATCTCTTCTTCCGTGATAAATCCTCTTGATTTACCTTTTTTCAAAAGAGCGGTCATCTTTTCAAGAGTTTCTTTTTCGATTTTTTTATCCAGGACACGTCTTTCTTTTATTGAAACACGGGCTGTTTTGCCAGATTTTTTCAATACAGAAAAAGGTTTCTTGACAGATCCTTTTGTCTTTTTAGAAGATTTCACCAAGGCAGAGAAGCCCTTGGCCTTCTTGTTGACAGATGATATTTTTGGCTTTAAAGCTACTTTGACTGTCTTTTTCTTGAGTTCTTTTTTTACCATAAAAATTAGAAAGTTTTATTGCAAACTAAAGAATAGGCTAACATTTTTAGGACCGCGATTCAAACCCTTCAAAATATTAACTAGTCTTCGAAGTTTTTAAGCTCTGAAAGCATTAAACTCATCTCTTTCAAAAGCATGTCTGACCTTTGAATATTGCCAGACTGTTCCGCTTCTTTTATCGCCAAATTATATTCAAATATCTTGGCCCTTAAGGCTGTCTTTTTCAGCTCAAACAATGACCTTTCCATCTCATTTTCGGGTGAAAATTTCTCAGGCAAAAAAGACAGTTCGTAATCACCAAGAAGGTAAAAATATCCCAAGCCGTTCTCTCCAAGCTCCGCCAAAGCAGAGGGTAACTGTTTGCCAGAGTCAAGATCGTCAGTGACATTTTGGGACTCGCTTAAAAACCGCGCCAGACCTTTAAATCTAAACGGAAAATAATCACAGAAATCTTTCATCTTTTGACCCAATTCCGGAAATCGTACCGCCAAACCAATAATTTTTTCCGCCAACCGCTCCTGTCTGGTTTTCATAAACATCCCGGAGCCAACATCATTCGCTAAGTCGTCTCCGTCAAAACCAGCCTCGAGCAAAGATTCTGTCTTTTCGAACTCCTCAAAAATCATTCTCTCCGGAACTTTTATCTGCGACGATAATCTTGTAAGCCACTCATTCTGTTCTACCGGATTCTTCAATAATTTTATCCTTGGCAAAAGATAAGCTAAAGCCTTTTTCTTATTCTCAAGCAAACTAAGATCAAGCGAATTCGAAATATTATCAAAATAATACTGCATCACATTCTTTGATTGAGCCAGAAGCTCTGAAACTTTCTCCGGAAAATCTTTCGCATAATCAGCCAGATCTTTATCGGAAGGAAGTGGCAAAATCGAAAGCTCGAACCCCAACTGCGAAGCAATCCCGATTGATCGATCTGTCGCCTGCTCTCCGGCCTTGTCCATGTCGAAACTTAAAACCAGCTTTTTACATGATCGAGCCAGATTCTTCAGTTGAAACTCGGTCAAACCAGTCCCAGATACGGCAACAATATTTTTCAAGCCTTCTTGCCAACCCATTAAAACATCAAGATTGCCCTCCACTAAAACAGCTTGCTCTTTTGCACGAATCTCATTTTGAGTATGAGAAAAACCGTAAAGAACTCTACCTTTTTGATAAACAACAGTTTCGGGAGTGTTAATATATTTTGCCTCGGTATCTTGGCTTTGATCAGACGCGGGAAGAATCCTTCCAGAAAATCCAATCACCCTTTGATTATTATCAAAAATCGGGAATATCACCCTCGATCTGAACCGATCATAAAGTCTCGTCTGATTTACTTGCGGTGAGCTCGCCGAACCCGTCAAATGACTACGAATCGCCATGCCTGATTGTTCAATGGCATTATCATCAAACCCCTGTTTCTTCAAAAACAAATAAAGATTCTGCCAGCCAAGAGGAGCAAATCCAAGACTAAAAAAACCGATTGTTTCATCACGTAATCCCCGACTCCTCAAATATTTTTGCGCCCCAGCACCCCTTGAAAGGTGGAATTGATAAAACCTCAAAGATTCTTTTAAAACATCCAGAACTTTATTTTTCAAAGTCAAAAGCTTCGGGTCTTGCTTTTCAAGAACAATGCCCGCTTTATCAGCTAAAAATCTTAGAGCCTCAGAAAACTCCATCCGCTC
>MHHX01000005.1:0-24976 GCA_001817215.1 Candidatus Brennerbacteria bacterium RIFOXYC1_FULL_41_11
AAGCCATTTCTTTGAAAGATGTAGAAACGGCAAAGAAAAAACTGACTGAATTTTTCAAAGCCCTGGATAAGGCCACGAAAACAAAAGTGATTCACAAGAATAAAGCGGCACGATTGAAAAGCAGGATATCAAAAAAAATCTCAAAATCAAAATAGAGTAGGTATCAAAAACAGGCCTTGCGGCCTGTTTTTGATACAGCGATCTTTTCTATAAAAACTATTCTTTCTTCTTCAGTGCCCAATAATCATTAGAGTCAACCCATTCATAGCCATTCGGGGCTGGGAACGGGAAGTCCGAAATCTCTCCCGTTTCTTTATCTGATGGAGCAATTCTCCACCAGTTAGTTTCGAAAAGTCCTTCTGCTTGCGCTCCTCTCAAAATATCAGCCCAGGGCCTAGCTCCACCCATATCCCTTTCTGTTTGCATGACCGAAAAAACTTCAGCCTCTCTTATCATATCTTCAATATCCATCCCGGCTTCTGCTTTTGCTCTAAATTCTTTTTCCATTTCCTGAACACTTTTTATAGTCTCTGCCATAGTTTTATACAATTAATTTCCCCTCAATTATAAGAGAGAGAGAGAGAGAGAAGGTTGTCAACGGTTCGGCTCCCGCTCACAATTAACCCCGGACCCGTCGAATAAGTCAGCCCCACTTCGTCCGCCAGTTGACGAACTGCAGGGGGGCAAGGTCGAGAACATCACCTCAAACTCGTTAATTATTTAACCAATCACGAATAATTTAATTGCCCCTATCGCTCCCAACTTTCCTGTTTTCACCTGAATCTCAAAATTCAAAAGCCCTTCCAAAGACTCGATTTTTTGCTGATAGCTCATTTTGTCTGCCCATTGACAGATATTTTTTACCCAAAACGGACTGTTTCTTGATAAAAATTTTTGTTTATCGTTCAAAGAAACCTCACCTTCGGCAACAAGAATCAACTCAAAAATATTAATCAAAGACTTGAGCCTACCCAATGCTTCATATTCGTTGTCCGGAATGGATTCCAACGCCCTAGCCGTGTCTTTTATCAAAACCGCTTTAATCCAGTCAAAATAATTCAGTTCTTGTTTACCTTGGCTGATCTCAAGATAATCCTTCAGCTCGACTTTAACGCCAGGTTTGTATAAAGACAGCTTGAGTAGCTCAAAATAAAAAAATCCCGAATCGAATTCCTTGAATTGATCAGAAAAAAAATAGTCGGCCAAATCTTTCTCGGCTTCAATTCCGAATTCTTTCGCTTGCTGCTTCAGCCACTTTCCATTAACCTCACTGATTTTAACTTTATTCACTTTAGTTCGCCCGAAAAGCAGGCTTGGCGTCGCGCCCTTCTCCACGAAAATAAAAATTTGGTCGTTTTCATCTGCAAATGTGATCTCCTTAAAAACTTTCTTTTCATCTTCTCTTAATTTCTCCGTGATGAAAACAAAAACTATTTTCTCTGAGAAAAGCGAATCTGATTTTACTGCTTGCTTCAAACCTTCAATACCTTCTAAGACAATCTTTTTAAATCCTTGGTCCACAAACTCGCTGATTTTCTTATCAGCTTCAAGCTTCGTTAAAAACCTGTCTTTGCCGTAAAAATGAAAGATCATTTTCCAAAATCCGATATTATCTTAATATCTTCTGGTAAATCACTAAAATCGACTTTGATCTTTTTAATAGGCTTGGCCACATTATATGAAATATATTCAATATGTTTTCTCCACTGAAAAAGACCTTTGTCAAAAATATATACGTATCCGCTAGCGTCTCCCATTTTCAGCTGATCTATTCCTTGTTTTGTCGCGCTAAAGATGACTTTATGTTTATTTTTATCCCAAACAAAACTACTGGAAAACCCCTGGGGGCAATTTTTACCATTAAACAAGGCCATAAAAATGGCAACAGCAACAACTGGAGTAGCGTGCACTCCGGGTTTATCATCTTCAACTTTCTTTCCTCCAATAAAATTAAAGGCTTGACGTGGCTCAAAAACTTCAATCTCTCCGTCTTCTGAACCATGAAAAACATATTGTCCCGTCCTTTCTAATTCTAGAAGCAAGTCCCTGCCTTTCTTATTCTTATTTTCCATTTTCTACTTTCTAGATTCTGTCCCAACTGCTTCTGAAATATTATTATATCCGTCTTTTTTCAACAACTTCACCAAATCACGATTAATCTCCGAAACAAGCTGCGGACCCTCATAAATCACACCCGTTATCAACTGCACCAAAGACGCGCCGAGTTTAATCTTCTTGTATGCATCTTCGGCGGAAAAAACGCCGCCGCAGCCAATAATCACTAATTGTTTGCCAAAATTTTGGTACGCCAGTTTAATTAATTCATTTGAACGTTTTTCTGTTGGTTTGCCGGAAAAATAGCCGACCGGGAATCTAGCCACTTCTTCATGCTTCAAAACTTCATTGTTTCTATCCTTTTGCAGATTCCCGAAAATCACCCCCGCCATCTTATTTTCAGCAATCACTTTTAACATTACCAAAGCTTCATCGTCAGCAATGTTAATCGGCATTTTGATAAAAATCGGCTTTTTTATGCCAAGTTGATTGACAGATTGTAAAAGTTTATTCAAATTTTCCGGATTATAAAAATCAATCTTCACCTTCAGATTCGGACAAGAAATATTTAACTCGTAATAGGAATTCTTTATCCCGCCTGATTCGAATATTTTAAAAGCAGGGATAATATCTTCGATTCCGCTTTCAATAGTCGTAATCTTTTCTGTGTTTGTCACGCCGATACTAATACCAATCGCATTGCTGAATGTAAAATTTTTCAATTTTTCTGAGATAAACTTTGCGCCTTTGTTTTTGAAACCTTTATTGACCATCAAGGACTTTGACTTCGGCAACCTGCCGAGACGCGGTTTTGGGTTGCCTGGATAAGCCTGATTAGTGATCGTGCCAACGGCTTGAAAACCAAAACCCAGGCTCGGTAAAATCTGAGTCAGCTTTGCTTCATAATCAAATCCCGCTGCCAAACCAACTGGCGATTCAAAATCAATGCCTGAAATATTTTGTTTCAATTCAGAATATTTTCTGCCAAAAATCTTTTTTAAAAACCATATTCCCCGACGATTCTGTCGGGGTCCCGACCTCGCGTCGGGATTAAGTCCACCCACCAACTCGCCAAAACCGAGCATATTTTCATGCACAAACTCGGCGTCAAACAAAAACAGAACTGGCTTAATGAATATTTTGTAAAAAAACCTGAACATAATAACTAAAGTATAACAAAAATTGAAGGACGGCTTTGAGCGCCGTCCTTTGTTTGTGGATACCCAAACGTGAAAAGTTCAAAATATCCTACTGAACTTTTCCAGAATCATCGCCTGGAAAGAAGTAGGCTACCAGCAACGCTGTAAGTCCAGCCAAAATCCGTATCCAGGAACATTGGCTAAGCCCGAAGGGGTCATGTGTGAGGTTGCTAAAATTATTATAGCAAAATCCTTCAAAAAATCATGAAAAACTAACAGACGACACCCAGCTCATTATCTCAAATATTTCCTGACCGCGGCATTATGCTCTTCCAGGGTTCTCGAAAAAATCGTCTGTCCATCTTCGGTTGATAAATAAAACAAATAATCAGTCATTTCCGGATTCGTGGCAGAATTTATCGCCTCCCAGCCAGGATTAGAGATCGGGCCCTGAGGCAAACCCTTGTATAAATATGTATTGTAAAGAGATTTTATTTTTAAGTCACCGGCGGCCAAAGAATGGTCTTGCGGTTTCCATTCCGGATTCAAGGTTTTCCAAGCATAAACAATGGTAGCATCCACTTGCAACGGCATGTCGTTTTCCAGTCGCCTCCAAAGAACGCCGGAAACAATTTTCCGATCCTCTTCGCCAGGAACTTCTTTTTCAATTATTGAAGATAGCTTAATTAAATCACCAAAAGATTTTGGGCTGGAAATCAATTCGGGATCAAGTTTTTGATATATTTTTTCATTAAAGTTATCCAACATCTTTTCTATTACTTCTCTGGCATCAGTTTTCTGTGAAAACCTATAAGTATCCGGGAACAAAAACCCCTCCAGGGATACAATCTCGCTAATCGGAAGCCAGGGATATTCTCCCGAGAACCCTTCAGGCTTTTGCGCCAGTTCAATTAAAGAGCCATGGCTGATTAAGCCGAATTCCGACAGCCGCTTGTCAGTATCATAAATATTAAAACCTTCTGGAATAACCACGGAAGCGTCTTCTGGTCCGCGTATCAATCGGTCAACCAAAGAAACCAAAGTGTATTTTCCGGAAAAATCAAAAACGCCGGAGCCGAGTTTTTCGGCTTTCCCCGAGAGTAAAACGTAAATTTTGAAAATAGCAGAGTTTTTGATAACTCCTTTTTCTTTCAAAAGATTCGAGATATCAAGAAAACCCTTGCCCTCACTAATAACAACGTTAATCTCGGGAATCTCGAAAACCTGATAAAAATTCCAGACAATTGAAGTCGTCCAGACAAAAACCGGGATAAAACAAAAAAACAGGATTAATCCAAGTCCGATCTTTTCTTTTTTCATAAAAACCGCGAGCTCTTCTGAAGTTAAGATGGGAATTTTAGCCATAGATTTGAGGATTCCAAATTTCAATCACCAAATAACAAACAACCTTAAGATTATTAATATTCAAATAACCGAAGGTCTGAGAATTCGGAAATTTGATATTGGAATTTATTTGACCGAGTCTGACTCGGTTTGAGATTCGGAGTTTGTAATTTGTTATTTTATCACAGTAAATTTATTTACTGTAGATTTGTATGCTATTAATGATCCCGAGCCCCATGAAAAGCGCCAACAAATGAGAACCGCCATAGCTGACAAAAGGAAGGGGGATGCCAATCACTGGTGTGATGCCAAGGTTCATGCCAACATTAATGACAATCTCAACAAAAAGCCACGACAAATAGCCCAAAGAAAAGAGCTTAACAAAATTATTTATTCCCGTCGAAGCCAAAATAAAGAGTCGCCAAAAAATAATCCCAAAACTCACCAAAACCGCAGAGACACCTATGAATCCAAGCTCCTCTCCGATTGACGCAAAAATAAAATCAGTTCTCGGCGCCGGTAAAAAACCGAGTTGAGTCTGCGTCCCCTGGCCAAGACCCTTACCCCAAAAACCACCGGAACCGATAGCAATCAAAGCCTGATTTTGACTGTAAGAAACGCCAAGGGGATCTTTAGCAATACCGGCCACACTCAAAATTCTTTGTTGTTGCTGATCTGTCAAGAAAAACTGCCAAGATAAAGCGAAAAAAAACAATGCCAAAACTGCCAAGCCTAAAATCTGTTTTGTTCTCGCCCCTGAAGCAAATAGCATAAAAAACCAGATTCCTAGAAGTACTAAAGCCGAACCCCAATCCGGTTGTAAAAAAACCAAAAAAACAACCAGCCCGACAATTGCTGCAGAAATGAAAACATGTCGAATTCTCCAGATCTCAATATTTTTTTCAGAAAAATACTTTGCCAGATATAAAACCAAGACAACTTTAGCAAACTCCACTGGTTGCAAAGTAAAAGAGCCAATACTAAACCAGGCTCGGTTTCCGGAGATTGTTTTGCCAAACACCAGAACTAAAACCAAAAGCAAGATCACGCCGAGATACGAACCCAACAAAAACAACGGGTGGGTTGAAAACGCCCGGAAATCAATTAAGGATAAAATTGAAAATGCTAAGACACCAACACCAAGCCAAATCAGCTGCCGCCAAAAATATTTCAGGTTCTCGGTCCTGGTCGTGCCCAAGGAATAAATCATGATCAAGCCGATAAAAACCAGAATAAGAACTGCGGCAATCAACCACTTGTCAATTTTATTTAACATAACAATAATTCAAAGTTCTCCGCCAAGGGCGGATCTGCCTCTGGTAGAAAAAGGCAAAACTCAAAATTTAAATTAAAAATCCAAAAGTTTATTCAACTTAGTTTAACACGAGGAATAAGTTCAAAAACTATTTAAACTTTCACGCCTAAAACTCTCAACTGCTCCAAAAAATCCTCAAAGCACTTGTATAAAAAACATTGAGCCAAGGCTTCGTTATTTCACTTTATACTTCAACTGCACCAAGCCTTGATCAAGCTGTTTTAAACCCAAAAATTCTAAGTCTTTGAAATAATCGAATTTTTGCACTAAAGACAGACCGTCACCGATCAAAAGCGGATGAATACTCAGCCAAATCTCGTCAATCAAATTATCTTTCAAAAAAGACGTGTTCAGCTCCATGCCGCCAACAAGCATTAACTCTTTGAATCCTTTTTCTTCGCAGAGCTTAATAACTTCTTTTGGAGTTCTGTCCGTGAAAAGCGCGTTCGCGATTTCGTTCCTCAACAGCTCTGTATTATGTGTCATAACAATGTTCAAAGCGCCTTTGTAGGGAAAATTACTGCCGGCTTGATAAAAAGTTTTCCGACCCATGACCAAAACCCCACACCTGTTTTTCAAAGCGTCAAACTCTTGCCAGTCAATTTTTGACACCCAATCAGAGTTTTCAAGGCCATAAGTAATATAGCCGTTGATTGATGTCGCGATGTATAAAATAACTTTCATAAATTATTCACTGCTTAAGATCTCTTCAACATCTGCTTTAACGTTCGGCCAATATTCTTGATCTTCTTTATCCAATCTCCAGATTTCTTTATCAATCTCTTCTAGTAAAGAACGCATATCAACTCCTTCTGGAGATTTTCTTGTTATCAAAAAGCCCAATACCATAAAAATTTTTCTATTTACCGCAAGCGCCGCCTATTCTTTTTCGATTTCTTGTTCTGTTTGTTTTATTTCTGTTTCAAGCGGCAGCATCATTGCTTCAATCTGCCCCCTTCTAGAATTATCTCTATACGCACCATCAAATTTTATTGTTTTTTTCATATTTTTGATTTTTAACTTTCACTTTTGAGTTTTGACCCTTGACTTATCTACTGCTTATATCTCTGCAAAAAGCTTTCATCAGCCAAGAAATTAATATTGGCAAAAACATCAAAATTCGCCACGGGGTTTCTGTTTGTGAATTGTCTTGGCCAAAAAATCCTGAATTCTTTCACTTGGCCGGGCCTCAAAGACAAAACCTTGGTTTTGCCAAATCCAATAATTCTCTTTTCTTTATCATACAATACTCCCTGAACCTCGAACTCATTGACGCTGAAAGAAGACTTGTTCTCGATCACGCCGGTCAGTTCCGCATATCCTGAAGCTGGTGGCGCTAATAATTTATATTGTTTGTCGCGAATAACAAACTCGTTTTCAGAAACATACGGTCTCAATTTGTTCCAATCGATTGTTGAAGTTGTGATTTTGAACTCAACATCATTCAACTCAGCCGAAGAAAATCTTGCCGCTTCCATGATCCATTGTGTCGCTCCCGGCATCAAAAACGACCTGCCGTAAAGCGAGCCCGGTAAAATTTTGCCGGTTGAATCAGCAAAATCAACACGGTAATCAAAACTTTTTAAACCCCAAGAAGAATTAGGATTTTTAATCTGAATCGCCACGTCAGTAGCGTTGCCATTGGGATCCATGAAAAATAATTTCCGAGACACTGACGGATAAGAAAGCGTTCTTAACTCACAAGTGGCGCACGGCCCGCCACAATCCGCATCTTCTTCATCCTGATTTTTCAAACCATCTGAACACGTTGGCGTATAAAATACACCCCACATCATCCACGAAAACCCTGAAAAAATCAGGAGATAAACACAAGCAATTATGAATTGTTTAAATAATCTTTTCATATAAATCAAAAGAATCTACCTATGTTGAAAAACGTTCTAACCAAATTAAAGTTTTTGGAAGACACATCCCCATATTTATTATTCTCGTTTTTACCAGGACTAAAAAATAAAACAGCCCAGTATAACGCATCTATATAATAGAAAATTCTTCCCCAATCACTCCCTGACTTCGCCATTATTATAGATATAACCATAACGAAAATAAAAAGTCCGGAAAAATTCATATCATGAAGCCTTCTGACTTGCAAGGAAATCCCAAGAATAAGAAAAACCAAGATGATAGGGATGAAAAAATAAAGATACAAACCCAATGCTACGCTTTCAAAATTAAGTGGCAAGAAAATTCCGAATAACAACAAGAGCAAAATTAGATAGGCTAGAAAAAAATCTCTCCTACCAATTCTGCCACGAAACAAGTTTTTAGATACATTTCTCATAATTACTCTTTTTTTATATTATAAGCCCAAACAAACCGATATTCAAAAAACGACTTTTGCTGAAATCTCTTCTTATAATTCCAGCACTGGTTCTTCGCCCGTTGGCACACTGAAAAGTTGCTTGGAAAATATCTTAATCCGTTTCGGGCTGATGCGATAAACTCTACTTTTTATGACATTGTTGATAATATGCTCCGCTGACAAATTATCGTCTTTCTCGTTCAACGCCTGTTTCCACATTCCCAAAACATAACGCAGTTTCTCAAGATCAGAAACTTTCTTGGCTATACCCCACATCTGCAAACCAATCTGTTTATCATGAAATCCTTGATGCGAGTCAACAATCGCGACAGCCACTTTTTCATTTTGCGAGATTTGCTGACAATGTAAAGTTTTCTCTCCTGACAAAAAATAAAGATTCATCTCGTCATCAAAAACATAATAAACATTCGCAATCCACGGATAACTGCCGAAAGTTGCCACGCTCATCAACTTATTCGTTTTGAGAAAATTTAAAACGTGTTGTTTTATTAGTTCCATAGATTCTTATTTGAAAACGTTTATGTAATCTATTTTATAGTCAGGTTTACCTCGTTGATTCAAACCGTTTAACAACCTTTCCAAAACATCTTTATTCGTTTCCTTAATTTCATTAAAACACCTTTCTAGCTCTACAAGATTATTTTCTAAATAAGCAATTGTCCCTTGAATATACAAGATCCAATCTTGATATTCTTCCCCTGCCTCAACGCGCTGACGGTTCTCCCCTGCCTCAAGCGACTCCTTAAAATGAATAACGGCCTCTTCATGTTTACCCACAATGGCTAGGTCTTGTCCCAAATGAAAACAGACCAAGGATAACAAACTAAAATAAAGATATCTCGTTCTTTGTGTCAACGCTTGATCACTAAAGATCTTTTTGACTTCATGGCTTAATAAAACCTCTCTGTTGCGTATTGAATTATCAGAACTTTTATCCGCTTGATCTAGAGCTAGCACTGATTCTAAGAAATTCTCGGGAGACACCGTGCCTACCGTTAACCCATCTTTGAGTTTTTCAACATTGGTTTTTATATCTTCAGGTTTACGCATAAAAATATTATATCAGTAGTTAATATAAGATATACTATACCACGCACTTGAAATTCTATACAAAACATGTTATAATATAGGAAAAGAAGGAGTCAGAATGGAAAAAATTACTAAGATGGTCCACAGAGTCTTCTCGATAATCTTCGCCGCCTTCGCGACAGCAATAGTAATCGGCTTGATTATCAACCCACAAGTTTTTCTTGCCAAACCGTTTGGCGATCAAATTATAGGGAGTCTTGGATTAGTCACATTGATCGCCACGGCTTGGAAACTGTGGTGACAAAAATTCCGAGGTGCGTACACCTCGGAATTTTTAATTCTTAAAGTAATAACCCCATACAAAAACAAAACCCACTGTCGGTTTTCAACAGCGGGCAATTTGAAACTTTTCGCTCATTAACGACGAGCAGTCGTCTTACTACAATTATGAAAAAGTTAATATCTGAGTTGCAAAACAAAAATGGCGTCCAGAAATAATCCCGCAATACCTACTTTCCCATTCAGTATCATCGGCGTTTACCGCTTTCACGACTGTGTTCGGAATGAGAACAGGTGGTTCACGGAAAACTATTGTCACGGGATTATTTCCAAACGCCATTTTAAAAACGTCTGAAAATAACAACAACCCCAACGCTTTCGATCAGAGCTCCGACTAAAACATTGGAGTTTAAAAAGATAATTGATAACCAAAGGTCTAAGTAGGCACTCGCATATTCGATCAATTAGTACGTCTCGGCTCAAACTGTTGCCAGTCTTCCACCTAACGCCTATCGCTTGTGCAAAGCACAAGGTTGAACTGGTAGTCTTCCAGTGATCTATAAGGATATCTCATCTCGGGGAATGCTTCGTACTTAGATGCTTTCAGTGCTTATCACGTCCAGACATAGCTACCCAACAGTTCCCTTGGCAGGAAAGCTGGTACACCAGCGGTCTGTCCATCCCGGTCCTCTCGTACTAGGGACAGCTCCCCTCAAATATCCAACGCCCACGGCAGATAGAGACCGACCTGTCTTGCGCATACAATTTTTCGCTCTATTTTCGAAAATTTTGCACGGACTATACCTTTACCCCTTCGCATAAAGCTATGGGGTAGTCAACGTGTAGTCTCTACGGGGTCAATCCTTCGATAAACTCAGGATGACTTCCCTCGGGATTGCCGTAAATTCCGGTCAAGAAAATACAGTTCCACCGATATGAGTTGACTGTGCACATCTGATATTACTATCAGAGGCCGCCGCTTATTGTCTTTCCTCGGGATTCAGACGGTCAAAAAGCCAGCCAGTTGGCAAATTCGCTTCTTGACGGTCTGAACCCAGCTCGCGTACCACTTTAATGGACGTACAGTCCAACCCTTGGGAGCTTCTTCACCCCCAGGATGTGGTGAGCCGACATCGAGGTGCCGAGCTTCGTCGTCGATGTGGACTCTCGGACGAAACCAGCCTGTTATCCCCGGAGTAGCTTTTATCCGGTGTCTTTACGCCTTCTACAACGACGTATCGGGTCACTAAGTTCTGCTTTCGCACCTGCGCGGTCTGTCAACCTTGCAGTTAAGCCGGCTTATGCCTTTACACTTTCAGGCAGATGTCCATCCTGCCCAAGCCGACCTTAATAAACTCCTCCGTTACTCTTTAGGAGGAACGCGCCCCACGTAAACTGCCTTCCAAACACTGTCCCTTAACGTTTTTGCCGTCATGGTTAGATTTAAAAATCAAAAAGAAGGGTGTTTCATTGTCGGATCCAGTCTAACCGAAATCAAACCTTCAAATCCTGCCCTCTACGCTACGCATCTTGATCCTTAAATCAATATCAGGATACAGTGAAGCTTCCGGGGTCTTTTCGTCTTGCCGCGGGTACCCAGCGTCTTCGCTGGATTCGCATTTTCACCGAGCTCGTCCCTGAGACAGTTGCTCAGTCGTTAAACCTTTCGTGCGCGTCAGAACTTACCTGACAAGGAATTGCGCTACCTTTGGACCCTTATAGTTAAGGCCGACATTGACACGGGCTTCGCCCAGTCACCTTCTACAACTTGCGTTGCAGTCAGCGCCGGGTTTAACCTTGGTGCATCGGTCAGGTCTCACCCCCTATACATCCACTTACGTGTTCGCAGGGAGCTGTGTTTTTGGTAAACAGTCGCCAAGCAAACTTTAGCTGCGGGCCACGCTACCTTGCGGCTTTGTGGTCAGGGCATATTGCAAACTTACGCCCAGCTTTTTTGCCTAGTTCCTTAGGGACGAATCACTCGTTGGCCTTAGGCTTCTCGCCTTACCTACCTGTGTTGGTTTTGGTACGGATTCTCATTGAATAATCTTAGAAGCTTTTCTGGGAAGGCTCTTCGGTAAAGTTCAGCCGCCTAAACGGCTGTTCAGTCATTTTCCGAACTTTTGGTCAAACCTGAGACTGCCAGATTTACTAAACAGTCAGCTCTGAAAAACAACAACGTAAATCCATTAATACGCTCTACCTTTTTTCCTCCGTCACTCCGTCGATTCAATAAGAAGTGCTGGAATATTAACCAGCTGTCCATTATCTGCGCCTTTCGGCATCGACTTAGGACCGACTAACCCTGGACCGATTGTCGTTGTCCAGGAAACCTTGGGTTTTCGGCCTTGCGGTTTTTCACCGCAATTGCAGGTTACTCATGCCAACATTCTCTCTTCTGCACGCTCCATCGCGTCTCGCGACTGCGACTTCACTGCATGCAAAATGCTCCTCTACCACTCTCTGCTAAAAGCAAAGAATCTCCAGCTTCGGTATCTTACTTAGCCCCGCTAAATTTTCGGCGCGACCAGCCAATCCACCCGAGGGCGGATATGGTAGTGAGTTGTTACACACTCTTTAAAGGATGGCTACTTCTAAGCCAACCTCCTGCCTGTCTTCGGCTGATCACTACCTTTAACACTTAGTAAGAATTTAGGGACCTTAGATTGGAGTCAGGGTTCATGCCCTTTTGACTATGGAGCTTAGACCCCACAGTCTGACTGGTTATCGAAAATTATGGTATTCGGAGTTTGACTGAGACAGCGAGATTTCTCCCTGACAGTCTCAACCAGTGCTCTACCCCCATAATTAGTTTTAATAACCGCTAGCCCTAAAGCTATTTCGAGGAGAACCAGCTATTACCAAGCGCGATTAGCTTTTCACTTCTACTCTCAGATCATCCCAGAGCGTTAAACGACTCACGAGTTCGGGCCTCCTCCTCTCTTTCGAGAGGACTCACCCTGTCCAAGAGTAGCTCGCCTGGCTTCGGGTCTTTTCCTAATGCTACGTAAATATGCTCAAAGCTTTGAAAACATATTTACAACGCGCTATTAACACTTGCTTTCGCTATACCTTCGTTCCCTGCGGGAACTTAAATAAAGCATTAAGAAAAACTCGTTGGCTCATTCTTCAATAGGCACACCGTCACCCTCGATTACTTGCGTAACCGGGGCTCCGATTCCTTGTAGGCATAATGGTTTCAGTTTCTATTTCACTCCCCTCGCCGGGGTTCTTTTCACCTTTCCCTCGCGGTACTAGTTCACTATCGGTGTAGAAGAGTATTTAGTCTTGCGAGTATAGTTCTCGCGGATTCCCTCGACGCTTTCGTTTGTCGAGGTACTTAGGAACCAAAATAATTTGTTTTTATGTTTCGAATACAGGACTATCACCTTCTTTGGTCGTTCTTTCCAAAACGTTTTTCTACAAAAAAACAAACGTGTTTTCTGGCCCTGCAACCCCAAAGTTTTTCTTGCGAAAAATTCTGGTTTAGACTTTTCCCGTTTCGCTCGCCGCTACTCAGGGAATGGATAACTCACTTCACTATCGCGAAATGTCTGATTCCGCCGGTTGGCGGACAATCGTCACGCGTTGCGATAGTGAAATGTGTTATATTGTTTTCTTTTCCTCTGGGTACTGAAATGTTTTACTTCCCCAGGTGCGCTCACTCCGATTTTATATCGAAGCGTTATTGAGATTTGTCTCAATAGAGTTTCCTCATTCGGACATCTCCGGATCAAAGCTTGTTAAGCAGCTCCCCGAAGCTTTTCGCAGCCACACCACGTCCTTCATCGCCTCTTCTACCCAAGGCATCCACCATCTGCCCTTAATTAATGCGAATGCCTGCTTAAACCTCCATTAAGTTTGATCTTGGAAACCAAACTTAATGCAACTCATAGTGATTTCTTTTTTAAAGATCGGTTTTGTTAAGCAGTGCGTTTGACCATAAGAAAAACGAAAAGACTAAATATTCTTTAGGTCCCAAAACCTTAAGTTACTATGAATGGTTATCAATCATCTTAAATTGTTAAGGTCCTATTTATAGAACTTTAATCCTGAATTGAATCGAAGAATCAAAGTCTAGGGTAAAAAAATCCGCTTTCTCCGAAAGCGGTTCAAAAACTCAGCACAAAAAACTGCTTAAGTTCTTTTTCGCCTTCTGAGAATTAATTTTTTAACCATGAATTGTGTTAAAAATTATAGCAAGGGGTGTGAAAAAGTCAACCCCCGACGTTAAAGCTATGGGATTAGCCACCATGAAGTTTTAACGAAGCATGATTGACAACTAACTCTTTTCCTCTTATAATTTAAATCAAAAGGAGTTCAGATGGAAATCGTTCTCGACACATTAATGCTCGGAAGCGGCCTAATCGTCGCCGCCATGTTCCTGGTTGCCATTGGCTATGCCATCAAATGGTACATCAATGGCTTCGCCAACTATTGGGAGAAAGACCGAACACTGATGTACATTTACCTCGTCATCACGGCACTGGCCGTGATCAACGGCATAGTCGCCACGTCACCAGACTACACCAACACGGCGGCCGCTTTCTTCTTCATCTTCAGTGTCATCAGTGGATTCTTTTCCTTCAAGATGATGCTTGATGGAATACCTGACTAAACGAATCAAAAACAGCGCGGAATCATTCCGCGCTGTTTTGATTTTCAAATCTCTTTCACCCTGCCGAATCCATCTACCTCCCATTGCCCGTCAAGATTTTTTTCAGAGAAAAGCCACTTTACATTATTCAAATCTTCGAACGAGGCTCTGCCGAGAATTTTTTTGGTGTGAAATATTTTCGGAAGTTTTCCTGATTGCAACTCAAGCACCAAGGCCACATGGTCTGTGCCGTCATTATCTTTACCAATTTTATTGAAAAACACTAAGTCGCCTTGCTTCAGATCTTTCAACCCAACTTTCTCGCAGACCATTTGCTGCCACCTGGCTTTCCTTGGCAGCCAGATACCTTTTGTTTCATAAAAAATTCTTTGCACCAAGCTTGAACAATCAAAACCGTTTTTGAAAGACCCGCCGCCAATCTGATATTTCACGCCTTCATATTTTTGACACGCTTGTTTAAAAGAAATTAGATTTTCTGTTTTCGGTTTCAATAATTCGTTAATTCTCGGATCTATTAATTTCCTTAATCCATTTAAATTTTTAATCCAACCAATCTGTTTTGGCGTTTGATTACCAAAAGAATGCAAAACCACTAGACAATAATCCTTATATCCCTCTGGCTGAAAAATTCTAACAATCTGGTTTTGAGAAACATCATTAATCTGATCAGTAAAATCAGCTTTCAAATCTTCATCTGTAATGCTCTGAAACTCTTGCTTTGACGGCCGAGTTTCAAGATTAACCTGCTCTGCTTCTACCAGATAAAACTCACCGATTGAATCAATGTTTTCAAACGAAACAATCTCCATTTTTTCAACATTTTCCTCAACCAAAATATTTCTTGCCTGCTCGGCTAACCTTTCAATCATTAGAATTATTTTATTGCCGGCGAGCTGATACCAAAAAAGCTCGCCATAGCGTGCTCTTTGCTCATCAAGAAGTGATTGTAAGGATTTAGAAAGAACCATAACAGTTATTCACCTGGCTCTATGTCATAAAATTCTTTCATGACCCACGCAATTATTGAGTTTTTATTAGGAACAACATAATCATTGTCGCCCTTAGAGAATCGACGGTCTTTATTAATATTATTTGCATGGCAATAAGCGGCAACTAACTTCATCGCTACATTTTTATCAAGATGTATAGAATTTAAGTCCTTTTCTTTTTCTTCCAAGCCGTAACTTCCAATCTCAACGTTATCTATTTTAAACCCCTTACCACTCCCGGGCTGATCAAATTTTCTGTTCATAAAAGTTAAAAATAAGTGTGTTAAAACTCTTCCGCCTCCATCTCCACCGGCGGAATCAGTGTTTCATCTGTCGGCAGGATAAAGGAAAACGTTGAGCCACGCTTCTCAATAGACTTCACGGAAATATCACCGCCATGCCGACGAACAATATTCCTGGCAATAAAAAGTCCCAGGCCAGAGCCCTCAGTTTCCTTCTTTAACGTATTAGAAGCCCTGAAAAATTTCGTAAAAAGACGCGGCATGTCCTCCGGAGCGATGCCCATGCCGGTATCTTCGACAGACACCTGGAGATAAGGTTTGTCTTGCAATTGCTCAATCTTGACGCTCACTTCGCCGTTTTCAACATTATATTTTGTCGCATTATCAACTAAATTTTGCATCACCATCATGATCTTTGATTTATCCATCTTGACTAACGGCAACTGCGTCTCCGGCTTATAAAACACCAACCTCACTTTGTGCTTTGAAGTATTTTCTTTCGAAGATTCCAAAACATCCTGAACTAAAGACGCCAGATCAGCCTTTTCCATTTGATAACCGAATTTGCCTTCTTCAATCTTCGAAACATCCAGAAGGTCGTCAACCAGCTTGACCAGCTTTTCCATAACCTCAAGATTCTGCTTAGAGATAAGCTTCTGATCCGGGTTTAGTGGCCCAAGCTCTTCTTTAGCCATTGATTCGGCCGCCCAACGCAAACCAGCCAGAGGCGTTCTCAACTGATGAGCGGCAACAGTAATGAACTCGGACTTTGAACGCAAAAGCTGAATCTCCCGAGAGCGATCACGAACAATCTTAATAAATCCCAGCAGGTTGTGTTGATTATCAAAAATTTGATTAGTCGTCACCTCAAGAAACAATTCACGTGGAGTAGCAAAAGAAATGTCAACCACTTGGGGATAGGTGGCAACGGTTTTTTTGATCAAGGTTGGGGCCAGGGACGGGAAGATAATTGAAGCAATTACTTTGAGCTTATCATTATTAGCCCAATCCGGCGTGACTTTTTTACTCAAAACCTCTTCTTTCCTGATGCCGCAGATAATCTCGGCTCCATCATTCATGGAAAAAATATTAAACTCTTGATCATAAGCAATTACGCCTTCTGCCAAACTGTTGATAATTGCACCGTTCTGATTTTCACCAAGTTTTAAAGCAAAATTAATTTTCGCTAAGCTAATCGCGTTCAAGGTCAACCAAACGAGAAAAAACAAAGACGTCAAGAAAATCAGCCAGGCAACCAGGATCGGTGCCCAAATAAACACAATGATCGCTTCAATCAAAAGAACTGCCAAAAAAAACTTTGGCAACTTCATTTCTCTAAGATTGAAATAAGAGATAAGGCGATTCACAAAAAGATTAAATAATTAACGAGTTAAAGGATTAATGTGCTTTATTTCCAACCATACATTCTTTTGAACATTGTCGTCAAAAACTCAGATTCTTCGGGATTGTATAGGTAAAGAATTTTATATTTCGCTTTTATACTGCCCCCCCCCTAATCTTTCTTGATGTACTATCTGAATTTCACCAACAGCTGTCCAGTCTTTTTTCAAAAGCCAAATAGGAATCTCATCAAAATAAACGCGGCTGCCTTCGTTTTGAAACTCATACTCTTTACCAACCTCCAGATTTTCCGGAACACCTATTCTGACAATCGAATTAAACTCAACTTTAAATCCCATAATTCATAAAACCCTTAATTCTTTCTTCAATATCCAAAGAGAAAAAATTATTAAAAAGAGGTTCTCGGAATCCTGACAAGCTCGGTGTCGCCACTGGCGACTTGTCGGGATGAGAGTACGGATGGCTTTAAGCCGCTGGAGCTTAAAGAGCATCGGTTCTTTTTAATTATTTTTTCTCGACACTAATCCACTTCGGCCCAATTCTTACCAACATGGCTTTCCACTAAAATCGGCACACTGGCTTCGTAAATCCCTTCCATAACTTCTTTTATTTCCGGTAAAATCTTTTCAATTATCTCATCTTTAACCTCAAACAACAATTCGTCATGAATCTGAAGAATCATCTTAGCTTTACCTTGAAATTTTGGCAGCACTTCTTGATCTATCTTGATCATGGCTTTTTTAATAATATCTGCTGCCAATCCCTGCAGGGTCAGGTTTAACGCCATTCTTTCAGCTTGAGCCACAAGTTGCGGCCGGCCAGAATAAATCCCGGATAAATATCTCCGTCTGCCAAAAACTGTTTCGACGTAGCCATTCTCTCTCAAAAAATTCAAAGTCTTGTCAATATAATCTTTCAATCCCGGAAAATTATGAAAATAATCATCAATAAACGTTCTTGCTTCCTCTTGCGACACCCCGGCTGTTTGGGCCAACGATCTTGACCCCATACCATACAAAACACCGAAGTTCAAAGCCTTGGCTTGAAATCTTTGTTCTTTGGAAACTTTTTCAAAAGGAATATTCCAGATTAAAGACGCGGTCTTCCTGTGAATATCTTGACCGGACAGAAATGCATCCACCATATTCTTGTCTTCAGAAAGAGAGGCCGCCAGGCGCAACTCAATCTGGGAGTAATCAAAAGCCATAAGGCTCCGATCTGATTCGCTCACAAACGATTCACGTAGTTCATCTGACCAAGCAACGTGTTTAGGAATATTCTGTACGTTCGGGGACTCGCTGGCGAGCCTGCCGGTCGAAGTTCCGGTTTGTAAAAACGTTGTGTGTAATCTTTTTGATCTTTGATCAATAAAGCTCGGCAAGACGCTGACATAAGTATTCATGAGTTTTGAAAACTCACGCCATTCAAGAATCAAATCAATAACCCTGTGTTCTTTTCTGATTTTTTCCAAACTTTCAGAATCTGTCGAAAAATAGCCGCTTTTCAATTTTTTCAACCCCTTTGTCGGCAAAACAAGTACCCCGTAAAGAACTCCGGATAATTCTTTGGGTGAATTCAGGTTAAATTCCTGTTTTGTCAAAATAAAAATGTTTTTCTCAAGATCGCTGATTTTTTTTCGAAGCTTCTGACTAAACCTCGCCAATATTTTTTCATCAAGCTTGATACCATTTTTTTCCATTTGAAAAAGTATCGAAGTCAGCGGCGCTTCAATTTCTTGATAAATCCTCACCGCCTCGGAAATCTTAGAAAGTTCGTTGAAGATTCCAATAAAACTCTCAATCTCCATGCCTTCAGAAATCTCCTTTTTGAGAAATCTTTTAGAGATCCTTTCCAGACTATAATCTTGGAGCCCTGAATCGGCCAGCCAGGCAAGAACTTTCAGGTCCCAGATCGGACCTGAATAAATCGGCGCCGAAACAAAAAGCTTGTCATGAGAAAAAATATCAAGTTTATACAAAAAACTTTTAAAATCAAAGATGATTTTTTCAGCATTTTTGTTTTTAAAAACCTCAGAAGAAAAGGTCTTGAAATCGTTGGCTGGAAAAACCGCCTTATTTGAACCATCAGAAACAATAAATTGTTCTTGCCACGAGAGAATAAAAAGCTTTTTAAAAGTCGCCACTTTTTTAAAAAATATCTCTGGCGTCATTTGTTTTAACTTTTTTTCGATTTTACTTGTTTCGTCATGGACGGGTTCGATTCCAATTCTTTTTAAAAGAGACTTGAAGCCAAACTCTTCAAAAAACCGGATTGTCTCTATATCGTTCAGTTTTTCTTTGTTAAAAGGAAACTCATAGCCATCAAGATTTAAATCCTTTCTGATGGTTGCCAGGTCCTTAAACAAAAATGCCTTGTCTTTATTTTCCAGAAGTTTCTTGGCCAAAGAATCTTTTATTTTTTTCTTCTCGGCGGCTTTATAAATATTTTCCAAACTTCCGTATATTTGAATCAAATTTGTCGCGGTTTTAGGACCGATGCCAGAAACTCCCGGAATATTATCCGAGGCATCTCCCGAAAGAGCTTTGAAATCAGGCAGAAGCTCCGGCTCGAAACCGTATTTTTTTATTACTTCTTCGGTGTCGTAAACTACGGTATCGGTAATACCTTTGCGCAAAGAAAAAACGCGGATTCGATCTTTAACCAGCTGTAACATATCGTTATCACCGGATAAAATCACGACTTCATTTTTGCTCTCCCGCACGATCTTCTCGGTAACAGAACCTATGGCATCATCGGCGTCGTATCCAGAAAAAGAAATGATTTTTACGCCAAGGATCTCCAGAAACTGTTTCACTCTCTCAACTTGAAAATAAAAATCATCCGGCTTCGAATCTCTTTGCGCCTGATATTCAGAATAAAGCTCGTGCCGAAAGGTCTTCTCTTTTAGGTCAAAACAAGCCACCACGCCATCAGGAGAAAACTCATTGACCATTTTTAAAAACATTGAACAGAATCCGTAAATCGCACCGGAAGATTCGCCGGTTTTCGTTGTGAATCCAGGCATAGCATGATAAGCCCGATGAATCAAACTAAAAGCATCAATGACTACAATTTTCATCCCATTAGAAGCAGGTCGCGATCTCGCGCAACCGGCTAGAGCTAATGTTTAATTTTCTAATTTTCAAGCGTTTCATCGTATTTAAATTTATTTCTCCGTATGCAATCGTGGCTATCAACTAAGTTCATGAACTATAGATTTTTACTAATATAAGAGTTGCCCATTAAGATAAATCTTTTGTTGCCCCCAGCGTGTTTAAAACTTAGCCAAACTGTGTTCTTAGGCAAGACTCTCTTAACTTTCTCTGCCCATTCTAAACAGACAATATTTTCTCGATCTTTCAGAATTTCTTCCAAACCAAGATGCCAAAAATCCTTTTGATCCAAGCGCCAACAATCAATGTGCCAGAAAAAATTCTTCTTCAATTTTAATCTCCAAGATTTTCCCGAAAGAGCGAACGGTTTCATGACAACAAACGTCGGGCTGATAACGCGTTCCTTAATGCCCAGGGCCTTCGCAAGGCCCTGCACGAAAGTAGTCTTCCCAGAACCAAGGTCGCCAGACAAAGCCAGGATCATTGATTGATCGCGCTTCCGAATCCAGGAAACTAATAATTTTGCCAACTTACGCGTATCTCCCGGAGAAAAGGAAATAAAATTCAGTTTCATTTTGAATATTTTAACATTATAATAAGGCATGGCTCTATTTTTATCACACCTAGAAGAAGCCCGTGCCGAAGATCTGGCACAAAAAAGGGCTGAAAAACTCGGTTTTAAATATCTGGCAATGAAGACTGCCGGCATCAATACTGATGCGCTTAAAATTATTCCCTTACAAAAAGCCAGACTGATTAAGGCCCTCGTTTTCGAAAAAAGAATCAAGGAATTCGATCTGGCTGCTGTCAATCCAGAAATTAAAGAAACTCAGGATTTGATCAAAGAAATAAAAAAATTCGGCAAAGTAAACATCTTCGTTGTTTCCAGTATCGCTTTTGAAAAATATCTCGAAAACTACCAGCTCATTCCAAAAGACAAGCAATCGATTACAGGATCAATCATCATAACCCAAAAGAGCGTTGAAACCGTCGGGCAACAACCGGAAATCAAAAAATTCCTGGAGCATTATTTCTCTGACGATTTCGACATCACGGAAATGATCTCCTGGGTCATCGCCTACGCAATATTCTCTGACGCTTCTGACCTGCACATTGAACCAAAACAGGAAAAAATATCGCTCCGTTACCGTATTGACGGTATTCTTTACCCCGTTGCTGAAATTCCAACAAAGATCGGCAAAAAAATCGCTGACCGGTTCAAGCTCCTCTCTTCAATCAGCTTGAACATAAAAAATGTGCCACAGGACGGCCGCTATACCATAAGGCTCGACGAAACGCCGATTGAGGTCCGCGTCTCCACTATCCCTGGACCAGAAGGCGAGAACATCGTCATGAGATTTTTAAATCCCAAAACAATCGGTCTTGAGCTTGAAGATCTTGGATTGAGAGAAGAAGACAAACAGATTCTCGAACACGAGATCAAAAAACCAAACGGCCTGATTATTGTCACCGGCCCGACCGGATCTGGAAAAACCACCACTCTCTATGCTTGTTTAAAACGCGTCGCCACAACCGAAAATAAAGTGATTACGCTTGAAGATCCGGTTGAGTACCGAATTCCGGTCATTGAACAAACACAGATAGAGTCAAAAGAGGGCTACACTTTCGCTTCCGGACTGCGGGCCATTTTACGCCAAGACCCGGATATTATTCTTGTTGGTGAGATCAGGGACCAGGAAACTGCCGAGATCGCCATGCACGCCTCCTTGACCGGACACCTTGTCTTCTCCACTATTCATACCAACAATGCTGTCGGCACCGTACCGAGACTTCTAGAATTCAAAGTTAAGCCAGAGATAATCTCTGCCGCCATGAGCCTTGTTATTGCCCAAAGACTGGTTAGAAGACTCTGTCCAGATTGCAAAAAAGAAGAAAAAATCGAAGCGGAACTACTAAAAAAGATTAGAGATTTCTTAAAAGCTGAGGCCGGCCAAGTTCAGGGTCTTGATGAATTTCTGAAAGTAGAGACCATGCATAAAGCGATTGGCTGTCCAAAATGCCACAACAAAGGCTATCGTGGCAGGCTGGCGGTTTTCGAGATGATTCAAATAAATGATGAGATGCAAAGCCTGATTCATACAGATGCCAATGAAATCTCTATCAGAACATTGGCAAAAAAAGCTGGTAGCATCACAATGATGGCCGATGGTATTATCAAGGTTCTTAAAGGCATCACTGATCTTGAAGAGATCGAAAAAATGATTGGGCCCTTCAGGTAAAAGTAAAACCTCCGATGGTCCCGGAGGTTTTACTCAGATATCTCGAGGCAAAAAGGGGGTTTTACACGAGATACCTCAGCCTCAGCCAAAGTACCGATAAAAAACTCACTTAACCCACCCCTTTAATCAGCAAAGTCAAAGGGCTGGGTTGCCTCGAAGTATCCAAGGCTAATAATAACAGAAAGTCGAAATTCGTCAACCCTAAATATGTACACAGGAGCCACCAGAAATAGGCATAATTTAGCTTACGGGATTAAGAGATATCCACAGAATACTCACAACTGGTAATTTTATTTTAAAAAAGAAGCCTATACGTCAAAATATGTTAGAATGTCGTCAAACAACAGATAGCAATGAAAAAACAACAACAAAATTCAGGTGACAGGGCCCTAGACGCTATTTTACGGCCAAAACTATGGGATGAGTTTATTGGCCAGAACACAGTCAAGCGTTCCTTGAGAATAATGCTTGACTCTGCGAAGAAGAGAAATGCAGTTTGCGATCATATTCTCTTTTTCGGGCCTTCCGGGGTTGGAAAAACAACTTTAGCCAGCTTGATCGCTGACGAACTCTCAGGAAAAATCACCCAAACCTCTGGGCCGGCAATAAAAAAAACCGGTGATATTGCTGCGCTCTTAACGAACCTCGAAGAAAATGAGATTCTGTTCATTGATGAGATACACCGCATGAATAAACAGGTTGAGGAGATGCTCTACCCCGCCATGGAATCTCAAAAAATAAATCTCATTGTCGGCAAGGGAATCTCAGCGAGAAACCTCGAGCTTAAGTTGCCCAGATTCACTCTTATTGCCGCAACAACAAAGCCAAGTCTCATCTCTTCTCCGTTAAGAAACCGTTTCGGCGCCATTAATCATCTTGATTTCTATGAAGACAAAGAGATCCAACAAATTATCAGGCGCTCAAGCGACTTGTTGCATATAAAAATTCAGCTACCAGCAACAGAAATCCTGGCCAAAGCCTCGCGAGCAACACCAAGAATCGCCAACAGAATTCTCAAAAGAACTTGGGATCTGGCGGTTGTGAACGATCTCAACGAAATCACAAAAGATTTAGCGCAAGAATCACTTAGAATCTTGAGCATTGATAAATTCGGTCTCGAGTGGGCAGATAGAAAATTAATGGAATCAATCATAAAAAAATATCAAGGTGGGCCGGTCGGCATTCAAACTCTGGCGGCGGCTCTAAATGAAGAAAGGGAAACGATTGAGCAAGTTTACGAACCATATCTTTTAAAAATCGGTTTTTTAGAAAGGACTCCGCGCGGCCGCATTGCTACCCCAACGGCAAAAGAATACTTCAGTTAACTAGTCGGTTTGATTGAACAATCGAAATGAAAACAATAATTCAAATAGTCTTCATTTTCATTTTTTCTTTTATTAAAACCTTCACGACTTCCGCCGAGATAGAAGGTTTAAGAATTAATGAGATTATGTATTCGCCGATAAACGGCGAGGCCGAGGAGTGGGTTGAACTCTATAACCCCGGAGAAATTGAGATTAAAATCATCGGCGGCACGGGAAGAAGTGCCTGGACACTTGTCGATTCTTCCGGTCCGCATTTTCTTTCAGAACAACCAGAAAAAGGTTCCCTTAGCATCGGCCCAAAAGAGTATTTAGTCATTGCCAACGACGCCGGGTTATTTCTCGCCAAGCACCAAGGTTTTTCTGGAAGCGTTGTTGATACAACCATGTCTATGCCAAACGATTTTGGATACCTGCAGGTAAGAAATGGCCTCGGGATTACCATCTCTCAGGCTATCTGGTCTTTTCATCTTGGCGCAGATAGAAACGGAAAAACACTTGAATTCGATGGAGGAATCTTCCGTGAAGGAATCAGAGACACCGGAACGCCAGGAGAAAAAAACTCCGTAGACGGCCTCCTCCTGCCACCGGCACCCTCTCCTGTCTTGCCTTCAACAAAACCAACCCCCAGCATCCAGATAATTCAACAAAGAACCGGGAAAATTGCCATCAATGAAGTTTTCTACAGTCCCGGAAGAAACAGTCAGCCATGGATCGAGCTAAAAAACAACGAAACCCAAATCATTAGTCTCGACGGCTGGAAAATTGTTGAGCTTAACGTAAAAAAAGAAACTTTCTTGAAAAACCCAATTCCTGGAAACAGCTTTAGAATCATAGCTCTCCCAGGATTAAACAAAAAAACAGAGACGCTTCAGTTGTTTGATGCTGAAAACAAGAAGGTTTTTGAAGTCAAGTACTCAAGCCAGATCCCCCAGGACTGGTCTGCTTCGCGATTCGAAAACTCGTCATGGAAAATTACTTCACGCCCAAGCCCGGAAAAAGAAAATGTTTATTTCATCCCGAAAGAAATAAAAGAAATTTTCGTCCCCCAAGAATTGATCCCGATCATTAATTTCGAAAATGCTACCGCGAATCAATTAATCAATGAGCCCTCCAGAGCCGAGGTCAACAAGGACTCATTAATCACAAATGGACTATTAATTAGTTCGTCCCTAACCATTATTTTTGTTTTTATTAAAAAGAAGCTTTTAATCTAATCGTGTCGGGACACTCAAAATGGGCAAAATTAAAACACACCAAGCCCGCGACAGACGAGAAAAAATCACGTGGTTTTTCTAGGCATTCAAACTTAATCACAATTGCCGCCAAACAGGGCGGCAACCCAGACCCCAAGCTGAATCCTTTTCTTAAAGAAGCGATTGAAAAAGCCAGACAAATAAACATGCCCCGAGAGAACATTGAGCGAGCGATAAAAAGAGGCCTTGGACTCATCCCAGGAGTCATCTTTGAAGAACTCTCGCTTGAAGCCTACGGACCGGCTGGTGTCGCCTTGGTCATTCAGATTGCCACTGACAATAAAAACAGAAGTATCCCGGAGATTCGCAAAATAATCTCGGACAGCGGT
>MHHX01000005.1:25006-36781 GCA_001817215.1 Candidatus Brennerbacteria bacterium RIFOXYC1_FULL_41_11
TGGCTGTTCAAAGAAATGGGCAAAATTATTGTCTTTGAAACTTCCTGGTTAGAAGAACCCGGGGTTGAATTGAAAATAATCGAGCTTGGCGCAGAAGAAGTTGTCAAAGAAAAAAGTGAAGTCTTCATATTCTGTCACAAAGATGATTTAAAAAAAATCGAAGAATTATTAAAAGAAAAAGGTGTTCCCTACGAAGCAAGTATTGAACTTGTGCCAGAAAATATAATCGCCATCAAGAATCCCGGAGATAAAACAAAAATCACAAAGCTCCTAGGGAATCTCGAGTCACGAGAAGACATGAACGCAATTTTTCACAATGCCGATCTCGAAGACTAAAACCATTGTCATCGGTATTGATCCTGGCACAAAAAGGATCGGTTTTGGCGTTATCGAAATTATTAGTAAAAGAATTGAGTTCGTTGATGCTGGACTTCTAAAGCCCAAGACGGAAGGATTCACCGAGCCGGCAAGGGAACTTTGTTTGTTGATCAAGAAGTACCGTCCCAGTATTCTTTGCATCGAGAAAGTCTACTTTTCAAAAAACGTCAGAAGCGCAATCTCAGTTTCTGAGATCAAGGGCGCCTTAACTCTCGAGGCAGAAAAACAAAATCTCAAAATTGTCGAGATCTCACCAACCGAAGCTAAAAGTGCACTAACCGGCTATGGCCAGGCAGATAAAACTTCAGTCAGAAAAATGGTTTTTAGGCTTCTCGGTGAGCAAAGAGACTTAAAGTCAAAAGATGCCATAGACGCCCTGGCCATCGCCATTGCCGGGGAAATGAAAAACCGAACAGAAGAATTGATTAGGAGTTAGCTCTTGACCCCATGCCCGGAAGCTAAGAAAATGTGATAACTTATTATCTCCTGGAAAGAAAATCTTCCTCGGCCCATACTGAACCCGCCGAAGTCTTGACATTCTATTTTTCTTTGATAAATATATTTGTTATTGGTGGAAATTAAAATTTAAATAAAAAAACAAAAATGGCGACAGATGTTCTGCAAAAAACAGTCTTTGTCCTGGCAAAAAGGAAAAGAACCGATGACGATGTGATGGTAGCCGAAGACAACGAGCTTGAAGAAGACGAAGAATCTGCCGATGAAGAGGAGGATCTCGACTTAGACGTCGAGGGACTTGATGAGGTTGAAGATGAGTTCAATAAAGAAAAAGAGGACGCCGTTGATAGGCTAATAGGCAACGAGGAATAGTTACAACCACTTTTTCGTAATTCAATACAAACTCGCCGAATTAACTTCGGCGAGTTTGTATTACCCAAAAAACAACAGGCCTACTTCCATTCAAATTCTACAACCCCGTAGTCTTTCTTGCCCTTTTTTATCCAAAAGAATTTTTCAAAAATAATCTTTCCTGTCGCACCGTTTTGTTCAACGAGCCTTTTCGCTTCTGACATTGACGAGACTAAACCAGTCAACATTAACCCTTCAAGCAAAGAAAATTCTTCGGGTCTTTTCTTTTCTTTTGCATACGGCAAGGCTACTTTGACAAACTCCAGGTCTTTCAAACCAAGCTCTTCTTGTTTTGTTTTTTCATAAAGAATTTCCGAGATCTTCTTAACCTCTTTGGCGATTTCTTCTCCGTGAACTATGGTTGTTATCTCAAAAGCGAGTTCTTTTTGCAACAATCTCGTTTCCGGTTGTTTTTTCCATTCATTTTCAATCTCCCCAATCTCCCCCTCGGTTCTCATCGAATAAAATCTGATTAATTTCGGCGCCAAAGAGTCTTCTGTGTTGACAAAAAACTGATAAAACTCAAACGGATGGGTTTTTTTCGCATCGAGCCAAATGGTTTTACCAACCGCTGATTTGCCGAATTTTTTACCGGTTTCAGGATCTTCCACTAAGGGCCAGGACAGGGCGCAGGCTTGTTTTGAAAGCTTTTTCCTGATTAAATCAACCCCTTGAACCATGTTTCCCCATTGATCAGAACCGGCCACCTGAGCCACGCAAGCATGCTCCTCAAAAAGATACAAAAAATCATACGCTTGCAAAAGTTGATAGGTAAACTCGGCAAAAGAAATGCCGGATTCTCGTTCTAATCGAGTTTTGACCGACTCCTTATCAAGCATTGAATTTAAGGTAATGAACTTGCCGGCATCACGCAAAAACTCGAGCAAACCAACCTTTGACAACCAATCATGATTATCCTTCAACTCAAACTTCTCGCCTTCAAGGATTTTTTCAATCTGCTTTTTAATACCGGCCTTATTTTTTTCTATCTCCTCCCGCGACATAATTGGTCGCTCTTTTTCTTTACCGGACGGATCACCGACCATTGATGTGCCAGAAGCAGTCAAAATGATCGGTCCGTGACCAAACTTCATCGCTCGCTTCATCACGATCAAACCAAGCAGATGACCAACGTGTAAACTATCCGCAGTCAGATCGTTGCCCCAATAAAAAGTTATTGGCTTCGCGAAAATCTTTTCTGCGCCCTCAGTGGCCTGATATAATAGACCTCGCCACTTAAGTTCGTCTAAAAAATTATCTTTCTGTTTCATGTGTTTTGTCTAATTAATTATATAGCCTGGGTTTAAGAAAACAAATTACTTTGCCCGGTCCAAACCTTACGTCGGGACCGGGCAAAGACTTACCGAACGATCTTGTCTCACGAGTCTTTTGCCAAAGGACCGTGCGAAAAAGATTGTTTAGAAGCAACCTTTTCCTCCTTACTTCTCATTATCTTTTTGGCTTTTTTAGAATCACCCTGACACTGCCAGCATGGTTTGGCACCTGTATCACCGTAATTTCTGGCTTCGCACAAAGAACAATCCCAACCAAGGCCAGCATTGTGCGTATCGCACGGAACCGGAGAAAGATTTTTTTCTCGCTTGATCCGTGCAGCCTTCCGAGAGTCTCCTTTGCACTGCCAGCAAGGATTTGAACCTGTTTCGTTACGAGCTCCGCAAAGTTCACACTCCCAACCAGGGTCATTATATTTACACATTTTTGCTCCTCTATTTGAAATCAGATCAACTTGTTTAGCGAGCCCCGATGAGTTCGGGGCTCGCCTTAGTAATTAATATTTATGCTGGTTAATGACTATCCAGCCGCAGGCTACCAACGGTAGGCCCACTTGCGAGCGTACTTGTTATACTTCATCGCTTATCTCCTTTCATGTTGGGATCTACTACTGCTTTCGCAGTATGCTTTTACCAGCTTCATAGCTAGCAAAAGCATGTTGCCAAAACTCATGCCATGTGCCTGGCGCTTTGAAAGCGCCAGGCACATGACTGCCAAAACCTATTTCTTAGGCTTTAATTCGTCATCATCCGGAAAATCCGTAGGCAGATACTGTTTCATTGCCACAACCTCCTTTCCTTAATTACCTGGATGTTACGGACCGTCTTGAAGAACTTTTCCGTCGTCTGTGATAACGAAACGGCAGAAGTTATTGCTCAGTCGCCAGTTATTCAAAACCAACAATCCCAACTGCTCCGCCACACGAGGGTCGTCCAGATTGGCCCCGGGGTGAACGTATAGAAGAAACCTTGCCTCTTTCACTATCATCCCTTCGGCCACCCTACTTCGTACTTGTTTCTTTTTGTTTATCATCCGCGACTCCTTTTCAAAGAACTTTGCTAAAAACGTTTTAGCCCGTCAGAACACTCGTTCTGACGCGGAAAAGTTTTTGTCCCCGCGTCAAAACACGTGAAAAACAAAATCACTGGTTTTACCAGTGATTTTGTTTGGATAACCTAAAAAATAATCAAGACACGAAAAATCACTGGCCAGGAAGAATCCAGTAGTATCTCCAAACTCTAATAATTATTAAATTTTTATTTTTCATGAATTGATTCATTGTTTATTAACAACAATCCCTCGACAAGCTCAGGATAATTTTTGTTTTTAACAAAAATTAAAATCGCCCTTGGTGGGCGACTGTAAAGCTTGTAAGACTAGTAATGCGCTTAAAACGCAAGGGGAAAGTCGCCCGCAGCTAGCTGGTTCCAAGAATATCTATAATATTTTTGCGCGACCTTATTCATAAGAATATAATAACAAAAAAACCTTTTTTGTCAAGCAAGCGTGTCTTGAGAAGCAATTTGATTCAACGCTTTATTTTTCTGCGATAAGGTTCAAATTCGCAAGGAAATAAAACGTTAAACCACTCTCTGCCTCCTTGCTTGTTGTGTTAAAATAAAATCATGCTTAAAAAAATTAAAAAAGTTTTTCAAAAAAACTGGAAAGCTTTAATCCTTATCATAATCAGTTTAACCGGATTGATCTTTACCTGGCTAATAATACTTGCTTTTTCCCTGCCCAATCCTGAGAATTTCGAATCTCGAACCATTAACCAATCAACCAAAATCTTTGCTCGGGACCAAAAAACAATCCTCTATGAAATTCATGGTGAAGAAAAACGCACCGTTATCCGTTTCAACGAGATTCCCGAAGTGATCAAAAAAGCGACGCTAGCGGCTGAAGACGCTGAGTTCTATCAACATCCAGCCTTTGATATCAAAGGTATTATTCGAGGCGTTATTATCAATCCCATTTTCCGAGGCACCTCAATTCAAGGCGGCTCAACCATTACCCAACAGCTCGTGAAAAATACGCTCCTAACACCGGAACGAACTGTCACCAGAAAAATCAAAGAAATATTCCTCGCCATCAAGCTCGAAAGAAAATACACCAAAGACGAGATTCTTGGATTCTATCTTAACCAAATTCCTTACGGCTCAAACGCTTACGGCATTGAATCGGCCGCAAAAACTTTCTTTGGTAAATCGGTTGGAAACATTACCTTGCCGGAAGCGACTCTCTTGGTTTCCTTGCCAAAAGCACCGAGTTTTTATTCACCTTACGGCTCGCACCAAGATCGACTGAAAGAGAGGCAATCTTATGTGCTCGATCGAATGGCCGAGTTCGGTTGGATCACGGAACAAGACGCAGAAGAAGCGAAAAAGGAAGATCTCGCTTTTTCCAAACAGCGTTTTCCGATCAAGGCGCCGCATTTTGTTTTTTACATTAAAACACTCCTTGAAGAAATGTATGATCCGCAGGTGATTGAAACTGGCGGCCTTAATGTTTACACCACGCTTGATTCAGAGCTCCAAGAAATCGCAGAAAAAGCTATTTTTAACGGCGCTGCTCGCAACGACAAAAATTGGCACGCAGATAACGCCGCTCTTTTAGCGCAAAACCCCAAAACCGGCGAGATATTAGCGATGGTTGGCTCACGCGATTACTTTAATCTTGAGAAGAACGGCAATCTGAATGTTTCCTTGATGACGCGGCAACCGGGTTCGAGTTTCAAGCCTTTTGTGTATCTGAAGGCTTTCGAAAAAGGTTTCACCCCGGAATCTTTGGTGTTTGATCTTTGGACAGAGTTTAATGCCAACTGCTCTCCTGATCCAGAGCAAAACAAACAAGATTATTGCTACCATCCCGAGAACTACGACCATCAATTCCGGGGACCGATAAGTTTAAGAAAGTCCTTAGCTGAATCACGAAATGTTTCTTCTGTTAAGCTTTTGTATATTGCTGGCTTAAAGCCTGTCATCGAATTGGCCCAACTTTTCGGCATCACCACTTTTGATCAAGAGCCTGACTATTACGGACTTTCTCTTGTGCTCGGCGGGGGCGGCGTCAGATTGATTGATATGGTTCAAGCCTACTCGGTTCTGGCTAATGACGGCGCTCAAAATAAACAACTAGCACTGTTGAAAATCACTGACAGTAAAAACAATATTTTGTTTGAGGTCAAGCCAGAACAAAAAAATGTATTTGACTCGAAATTCATCCGAGCTTTGAATAATATTCTTTCTGATGATTCTTCGCGCCAACCGACTTTCGCGCCGAACGGACCACTAACAGTCCCAGGGTTTGAAGTTGCTGCAAAAACCGGCACTTCTCAAGATTATCGTGACGCTTGGACGTTTGGTTTTTCTCCAACCTTAGTCACCGGCGTCTGGGTCGGCAATAACGATTATTCACCGATGCAAAAAGACGCTGCCGGCGGCATGGCCGCGGCACCAATCTGGAATGATTTTATGAAACAAGCTTTACAAAAATTACCCAAAGAAGAGTTTCCAAAAGGAGAATCTTTAATCTCAGAACAGACAATGCTCAATGGCAATTACATCACCCAAACGCCTCAAGGCTATCAAATTCATAATATTCTGCACTGGGTAGATAAAAATAGCATCCTTGGTCCGCCGCCAGAAGTTCCCCAACAGGACCCTCAGTATAATAACTGGGAGTTCGGCGTTCAGAAATGGCTCCAATCTCAACAGATTGAATTAATTAATGCCATCAATAATCAACACATTCCGGCGTCTTTTATCAGTCTGATTGAACCAAAAGAAACTGACGCCATCAGATTAAACGAACCCTTGAAAATCACAGCTCAGATTAATGCTGCCTCAAAAATTTTAAGCGTTGAACTTTATTTCAACAGCAAACTTATTGTTGTATTTGAACCAAACAATCAAAATCTTTATTCGGTGTTTTTTGTACCGTCAAATGTTGGAACAAAAAATGAAATCAAGATCAGAGCCATAACCAACCAGGAAACCGTCATTGAGATGAAAAAAGAGATTGCGGAACAAAACTAAAAGAGGGTAACACCACGCGGCCCAGATTTTTACTCTTGACTTTTATGGAATCTATATTATAATATATAATAATCCATGTGGCGGCGACGCGGGGATGGGGAAGCGGGTTTCACCACCTTTCCGCCATCTACGCACCATGCCGCCACATGGATTCATGTTTAATGGCCAAACATCTTCCCGCTGGACTTATCCAGCGGGTTTGCCATTCGTAATAAAAAGATTCGTCTCTCGACGAATCTTTTTATTTACTTTTTTCTATACTGCTTACCACTTTTTTCTATAATCGCAACGGCATCAAAATATAAAAGTAGCTCGCGTCGTTTTCGCTTCTGATCAAAATCGGACGTTCTTGAGAACCAAAACCAATAAAAACTTTTTCTTTGACTTGCATTGCTTGTAAACCATCGAGAAGATACCGATAGTTAAAAACCATTTCTCTTGATTCGCCCTTAACGGATTCAAGCTCTACTTTTGCCTGATTCGAACCAACAAAATTATCCTGGGCCAAAAGTATAAGTTTTTTATCTTTTGGTGAAAAATTTAACTTTACATCATTTAATTTTGAAGAGAACACTCCTGTGACGCGTAGAGCTTCTAAAAGTTTTTCCTGAGATGCCGTTAGTTGCGATTCAAAATCTTTTGGCACCACCGCGTCGTAATCAGGGAATTCACCTTCAAGCAAGCGTGAGATCAAGCTCGTTTCTTTCCATTCAAACAAAATTTGATTTTGATCAATTGAGATATCACAAGGTTCGAGCTTTTCTTTGGCAATTTTCATAACTTCTTCAGCTGTTCGCAATGGAATCAAGCAATAAGTTTTTTCCTTCACCAGAGCATGGAATTCATTATCCGGAATAATTTTTTCTGCCAATCGAAAGGTGTCTGTCGCCACTATTTTTAAGCCAATCCCTTCTTGGAAACCAAAATAAACACTGGACAACTCCGGACGGAAATCATTCCTCGAAGAGGCAATTAAAACCTGTTCAAAGGACTTGGCTAAAAGATTTGATTCAATGCGCAAAGTCTTACCGCTTTTAACCTCGGGAATAATCGGAAATTCTTCCGCATCAAGCAAAGAGAACTCGGCTTGGTACTCATCAGTTTTCAAAACAAGTTTTTTCTCACCCAGAACAAAGTCAAGTTTCGCTTCGTTCACTTGACCCAAAAAATTTATTAAAGTTTTTGCCGGAACAACAACCTTGCCTTCTTTCTCAATCTTTGCAGAAAAAGAACTTTTAATACCAATCTCTAAATTAGTTGCGGAAACTTTTACGGTATTTTTTTCTGCTTCAATTAAAAATGATGAAAGAATCGGCAAGTTGGAAGATTTGCCTAAAGCTTTTTCTGCAAAAAGTAAAGATTTTTTAATGTTTTCTAAAAGTGAGGTAAATCTCATAATGTTTTTGTATTTTAAATTATTAGATTTTAAAACTTATTACTACTACTATGTGTTGATAAATCTGTGGATATGACTTTAATACTATCTTTTTTGAATTTTATCTTGTGGAGAAAGTGTTTAAGAACTGTTCAGAAAATTGAAATATTTTTTCTTTAAAAAAGTTATCAAGTGGTTGAGCAGTTTTTATTAACAGCTTATCCTCTTTCGTCTTTTAATCTATTCAGCAAAAATCTTTTCTTTAATTGAATTAATTTCTTGAGCCAACTGGGTGTCAAACACCAACTCTTTTTCGATTTTTTCGCAAGCATGAATAACAGTGGTATGGTCCTTGCCACCGAGTTTTTCGCCGATGTTTGGAAACGACATTTTTAGAGTTTCTCTCATTAAGTACATGGCGACTTGTCTCGGCCTGACTAGTTCTTGTGAGCGGGATTTTTTGAGAATTGTTTCTTCTGTTAGGTCATAAAAATCAACGACGGCTTTCAGAAGCTGTTTTGGTGTCATGGTTTTCGTGCTTGACCGCGAAATGTCGGAAAGTAAAGACTCGACCTCTTTTTGTGTCGGCTCCTTTCCTTTTACCTTAATATAGGCTGAGATTCGATTAAAAGCCCCCTCAAGTTCACGAATGTTTTTTTGAACCTGTTTAGCAATGGTCTCTATAATTTTTTCATTAAGAAGGGTGTTTTCTCTTTGCGCCTTTGCTTTCAAGATGGCAATTCTCGTTTCGAGATCAGGCAGGCCGATATCCGCCGTCATTCCACCCTCGAACCTTGACCTTAACCGTTCTTCGATTGAAGCGATGGCTTTCGGTGGTCGATCCGAAGCAAAAGCAATTTGCTTATTGTGAGAGTAAAGAGCATTGAAGATATGGAAAAGTTCTTGCTGGGTTTTTTCCGCGCCGGCGATAAACTGAATGTCATCAATAAGCAAAGCATCAAGATTTTTAAACTTGTCCTTTAATTCGGCGATAGTTTTAGTTCTTAATGACGAGACAATATCAGAGAGGAATTTTTCCGCAGTGGTGTACTTGATTTTCTTTTTTGGAAATCTGTTTTTAATGGCGTTTCCAAGGGCATGGAGAAGATGCGTTTTGCCAAGACCGACTCCGCCATAAACAAAAAGCGGATTGTAAGCCGTGCCGGGATTTTCCCCCGACGCTTGAGCGGCTGCGTAAGCAACTTCGTTGTTTGAACCGACAACGAAGTTCTCAAAAGAATATTTTAAATTGAGTCCAGTTTCTTTATCGACAGCATAGCCGCCGAGCTCGAGAGGAATGGATTCCGGAGAGATGGTTATTTTTGTTGGCGTATTTTTTATCTGTGGCTTTACATCTACGCGAACAATATATTCAACCGCCTTAATTTCGGTGTTGGTATTTCTTAGAGATTTTAATATCAACTTATGGTATTTGTTTTCCAACCATTCCTTAGTGAAACTGTTGTGGCACGCAACAACTACGGTTGAACCGTCTTTTTTTATTAAAGATGAGTTTTTAAACCAAGTAATGAAACTGGCGCGGGAAATGTTGAGTTCAATATCGTTCAAGACTGATTGCCAAATATCTTTTAAATCCATGTCGTTTTAAAGTTCTTACTTCTTCTATTAATTCTATGGATCAAGGTGTTTTTGAACAATAAAACGAAGCGTCTTTTGTGACTAACCTGTTGATAATCTGTGTAATACTTTTATAAAAATTGACCAGTTCGCCGAGTGGTGATAAAGTATATTAATTAGTATTGTTTTTTCTGAAGACGATGTCAATAACTTACCAACCGAAAAAAAGGAAGAGAGCAAGAACTCATGGCTTTTTGAAGCGCCAAAATTCGAAAACCGGACAGCAAGTGATAAAAAAAAGAAGACAGAAAGGGAGAAAAAAGCTTACTCCATAAGGATGGGGCCGCAATAGAAGTCGTCTTTTTTGTCAGTCTGTCTGCTCGGCTTTTTTGATTTCACACAAATGCTCCCTTCAAAAAATCGTCTTACTGAATTTTTTCGTTCTCAAAACTTTGTCTCTGGGTCGGAGCTTAGGATTTTCTTTCGTAATAACGGTCTCGAAAGTTCTCGTTTTGGCATCTCGATTCAATCCGGAGTTTTGAAGAAGGCAGTTGCAAGAAATCGTTGCAAAAGATTGATACGCGAGTGGTTAAGAATCAGTCTGCCGCATATCAAGACGGGGATTGATTTCTGGATTTTAGTGGCCTCCGTCCGCGAAGAAGATCTGTCCTCAAGCGATTTTTTTAATAAAACGCTGTCTACTATCTTCAAAAGGGGACACCTTTTCGTTTCTGATTGAAAGTATTTTGATCAATGTTTCAAGAATTTCTCATCAAACCAATTTATAATTTCCTGATTTTTATTGCCGGTCAGATTCCCGGGCACGATCTTGGCATCTCGGTTTTAATTTTGGTTTCGGCAATAAGATTCTTGCTTTGGCCCTTATTTAATAAAGCAACCAAATCTCAGGTGCTGATGAAAAAAATTCAACCCGAGATGGAAAGAATCAAGAAGGTTTTCAAGCAAGACCAGCTGAAACAAGCCGAGGAGTTGATGAAACTTTACAAGGAGAATAACTTCAACCCCTTTTCAAGCATTGCTGTCTTGTTCATTCAGCTGCCGGTTTTGATTGCTCTTTATCAGGTTTTTTTAATGGTGGCAAAAAACGGGATTGATCAGTCGTTGCTTTATCCTGGGGTTGGTTTTTTGACTGGCTTTGGCACTCAACTTTTTGGTTTTTTGGATCTTTCCAAGCCCAATGTTTTTCTGGCAATCTTTGCTTCGTTGATTCAGGCGCTAGCTTCTTTTTTAGCTGCTAAGGGTTCTCGAGACTTGAACTCAAAAGTACTTCTTTTTGTTTCTCCGGTAATGACGATGGTGATTGTGATGCAGTTGCCCTCAGTGATGGCCTGGTATTGGGGTCTGTCAACGGTATTTTCCATCATTCAACAATTAATAATTGAGAAAAAAATAAAAAATGAATCCAGAAATTGAGTCTTTGATTGAAAAAGTGAAAATTTTCACGACAGCCTTAATGAAAGCTTCGGGATTTAATTTTAAGACCGTTGAAGCAAGAAAGGATGATGAAAAAACTATTCGCGTTGAGATGTCCGTGGACGGCGCTGGTTTAATGATCGGTGAGAACGGTGAAAATTTATCCGCCTGGGAAGAGGTTTTAAGTCAGTGGCTCAGGAGAAACTCTTCTCCTGAGCTTGAGTATTTTCGGGTTGTCTTGGATATTAATAACTATCGTTGGCAGATAGAGCAGAGACTCCGTGAATTGGCGAAGAAAACAGCCAGGGAGGTGGTTATGTCAAAAAAATCAATAAAATTACCAGTGATGAATGCTTATGAACGGCGGATTGTTCACGTGGAGCTGGCCTTGCATCCAAACGTGGCTACAGAAAGCGAAGGTCGGGTTCCGAACAGGCAAGTGGTGGTGAAACCGCTTTGATCAGCGGGCGCCAACGTTTTTATTGTAGGTTGTGGCCAAAAAAGTCAGTGTTCGTGGGCTTTTTTGATCAGTTGTTGCATGGTTCTTGAAATTGCGTTTTTGGCGTGCTATCTTGAGAGCACTGCCTTGTATACTAGATTATCGGCGGTTTTTAACTCCTTTTTTAATCTTTTTAAAAGCCTGCCGAAAAAGTTAAGAAGTTTTACGGCTGATTTAAGAGAGCGTCACCGCTCTTTTTTGGGTTTATTAGAGCTAGTAGTGCTTATTTTGTGTTTTTCTCTCGTGACAACAGTTTTGGGTTTTGAAAAATCATTAGTTTTCGGCAAGGTTGCTGTTTTTGGTGGTCCGGAAAA
>MHHX01000005.1:36812-38416 GCA_001817215.1 Candidatus Brennerbacteria bacterium RIFOXYC1_FULL_41_11
TCTGCTGGGGCCGTGCCTCCGGTTACTTCTTCCGGACTGAGTCTTAAGAATAATGCCATTCTGGGGTTGGCCGAACCAATTAGTGGCTTATCAACAACGACCACGGATATTTTAAGCCGCCATTCTAGCAATGCCGTCATGAGCTACACCGTGGCTGAGAATGATAATCTTGAGTCTTTGGCCAAGAAGTTCAATATTGATATCAACACTATTATTTGGGCCAACAATCTGAACTCAACAAATCTTTCATCAGGCGATCACCTGGTGATCTTGCCGATCTCTGGGATTTTACATGAGGTTTCGTCTTCCGATTCCCTGGAGACCATTGTTAAAGCTTATGGCATTGATAAAGAGAGAATCTCGATTATTAACGGGCTAATGGAAAATGAAGTCTTGATGCCCGGGGAAAAATTGGTTATCCCGGGTGCCACGGAAAAACAAAAACTAAGCCTGAATAGCTCTTGGCCAGAGAAAGACAATCGATTAAGAATGCCGACGACGGGTTGGAACTGGGGCAAGCTCCACGCCAATAATGCTGTTGATATTGCCAATTCTTGCGGTACGCCGGTTTTCGCTTCGGCGCCCGGCTATATTTATCAAGCTGAGATTGATGGTTGGAACAATGGTTATGGCGGTTTTCTTTTAATAAAACATAAAAATAATCTGGAAACTTTATACGCCCACCTATCAACCATTTTCGTTTCCTCAGGTGCCTTCGTTGATCAGGGAGATCTGATCGGCGCGATCGGCAATACTGGAAAAGTTGACGGTCACACTGGTTGCCATCTTCACCTTGAAGTTCACGGCGGAGAAAATCCGTTTGTTAAATGATTATGATGGTCAGTTTTTTGGTACATAAAATCGCCCTTCAATAGACTTGGGGCGATTTTATGTCCCACCTTATCGTGTTATATTGAAGCAGTTACTAACCTTTTTTGTTTTTTCGAAAGGAGGGAGACATGACGCTTTCAGCGATTTCTAGCTTGTACGTCGAGATTGCTCAGGCTACCGCTCGTGAAGCTCTCGAAGCAATTATAAGTTCAACGGCTTACGAGAGGTTTAAGGTCTGCGGATCGCAAACGCGCACCAGTGTTTTCGTCAGAATTATCAGAGGCGAGGGCATCGTGCGTTTTGGCGAGATTGCCCCTGGTCATGGCAACCAGTGGTTTGGATCTGTTTCGTTAGAGTCATTTCAGGAGTTTTTTTATCGATCGCCGCAAAACAGCGCTTGGGCTATCTTGCTTAATATGGTCTTTGAGGCGAGAAGTCAGGGGTTTATGTATGTTGTTGATGGGAGCGATATTGTCCTGCGCTCTCTTGAAGTCGAGTGAAAATTGAATATCCAAATAAATGACCACCGTAACCGGCGGTCATTTCTGTTTCTCAAGGGTGAGGCTTTTTTCGAGATCCTTAGGCGTGGGAAGTGCGTTGTTTCGATGTTTTTCATTTCTCCATGCCTCATATTTTATTCTCGATACTGTAGCGCTTCTGCGAGATGTGTCAGCTGGATATCTTTTGATTGTTCCAGATCGGCAATTGTGCGCGCCACTTTAATGATTCGGTGCAAGGATCTGGGAGACAAGATGAATTGTTTCTCGGCTTGG
>MHHX01000006.1:0-296 GCA_001817215.1 Candidatus Brennerbacteria bacterium RIFOXYC1_FULL_41_11
ATAAAAACTGGCAATGGCATTGACCGCGACCTTGCAGCAACAACGAATGACCGCTTGAAGAAAACTGTTTTGGAGTTGCGGTCTTTGAAAGACGCCATTGCCAGTTTGGAAAAGACGATTGTAAATCTTGACGGTAAAAATGAGAAACTACAAAAACGAATTTTTTGGCTCACCGTTGTCGGTCTCATTTTTACCGCTACTCAAATTGTCCAAGTTTTGGAAATAGTCAAAACTTAGTTAAGATAATTGGTAGCCGCCGAATTTTTTAGCCGAAATGCCAGAAGCGAGGGCGCGGC
>MHHX01000006.1:382-37499 GCA_001817215.1 Candidatus Brennerbacteria bacterium RIFOXYC1_FULL_41_11
GCCGTTTTGGGAAAGGGTTGCCTCGAAACTTCGTGGCACCCATATCTAACCTCCACCTAACCTTAATATTAAATTATTTTAAAAATCAAAGCCTCAATCATGAAAAATTTTAAATATCTCACTCAAACATTCCCTTACGCTGTTGGTGTTTTCGCCTATGTTTCTGGCATAGCTTATTTTATTTTCAATGCCGAGAGTATTTTTAACGAAGATGCCCAAAGTTTTCTGATTCCGGTTTTCATGCTTCTGCTTTTTATTGTTTCCGCCACAATCACCAGCGCCTTGGTTTTGTATAAACCAATCCAGTTATTTTTATCGGGTGAGAAAAAACCAGCGATTCTGACGCTAGTCGCGACGCTAACTTGGTTAATACTCTTTTTACTGCTTGTCATTCTCAGGCTTTCTAAATAAAGACATTAACAGCGCACGTTGAGACTCTTATCTCTAAAAAGAGATATTTTAATGTTTGTTTCAGAATGCTAAGATGACACTACATGCGTGACTAACGCGAGAGGCCGACCCCACTCGCTTATCCACGCGATGTAAACAAGATGCTGTCTTGGCATTGCCATGCCAAACCCATGATCAGCTTGAACCCTACGAATCGGCAGGCATACTCAAGCGACCACATAACCAGATCGTGGCGGCCAAGACAGCATCGGCACACCTCCCTGATTCAATCGGGGAGGGTGTTTTTTTGACAAAACCATGATTATGGTTTATAAATGCTTAAACCACCAAGGAGGTTTACATGTTCAACTACAAAGATCTTAATGGAGACAATATTTCAGGAGCAGAATCAAACTTCTGGATTTTAATGATCATTAATCTCGTTTTTAGCTATTTCAAAGACAACCTGATATCGTTGCCGAATCAATTTCCGATTCCGACATTTATCGAAACCGTTGTTTTCTTCGCTCCGATCATCTTATTCATTCTGCAGATTGAAGAAGGTGTAAGAATTTTTGTCTTGCAAAAAGATCTGCAAAAAATTGTCTGCTCATCGAGAAAAAGAATTGAAAAGGCGAAGCAAAACACAATCGCTTGGGCATGTCTCTCCTTGGCGCCGCTTGCTTGTTCACTTTTCTCTCTTGATCCCGGAGGTATTTCACCAAAAATCTTTATCCTCCCGACTACTTCTCTGGTCTTCATGGCACAGATTTGGGGATTCAGACACTGGCGCCTGAAATGCGAAGAAGAACAAGCATTGCAAAAAATTCTGACAGAAGAAGCGGAAAGGTTATGAAAAAAATAAGTCCCTGATAACGGGGACTTATTTTTCGTAAAAAACCTTATTCTTCAAACTCTACGCCCATTGACCGAGCCGTACCACGAATAGTTTTTTCTGCAGTTTTTTTATCGTAAACATTCATATCGGCCATTTTCTTCTCCACCATCTCTTGAAGCTGTTTTTTTGAAACCTTGCCGATTTTTTTCTTGTTCGGCACGCCAGAACCTTTTTCCGCGCCAACGGCTTTTCTCAACAAATCAGAAACCGGCGGCGTTTTCATAATGTACTCGAAACTTCGATCTTTAAAAATCGTAATCTCAACCGGAATAATATCAGTGCCTCGATCCGCCGTGGCATCGTTAAATTTTTTAACAAACTCACCGATATTAACACCGTGCTGACCCAGGGCCGGACCCAAAGGCGGCTGCGGCGTCGCCTTGCCGGCTTGAATCTGAAGCTTCAAAACTGCTTTAATTTCTTTTGCCATATGCTTTTTAAACTCAAAATACTAATTTTCCAAAAACTATAGTTTTTTAATCTGTAAAAAATCCAGTTCCACCGGAGTTTCACGACCCAAAAAATTAACCATAACTTTAACCTTGCCTCGGTCGTGATCCACCTCGCTCAGCTTTCCATCCTGATCTTTGAACGGCCCATCAGTAATTCTCACCAGATCACCGATACCGGCATCCATGACATACTGCGGCTCCCCGGTCTCCAACTGTTTCAAGATATCATCCATTTCTTTTTTATCAACCGGAATCGGAGTAATGCCAGAACCGACAAACCCTGTCACTTGCGGCGTGTTCCTGACTACATACCAAGACTCATCCGTGACAATCATCTCCACGAAAACATACCCAGGAAACAATCTCTCTTCTATATTCACTTTCTTTCCGGCACGAATCTTAACTCTTTCGAGCTTCGGCACCAAGACATTAAAAATCCTGTCTTCCATATTAAAAGACTCAATCCTCTGACGAAGGTTCCTGGCCACCGCGTCTTCATAACCGGAATAGGTGTGAATGACGTACCAGTTTTTTTCTTGCGATAACTGCTGCTTAGCCATTATCCGTTATTTAACAATGATCTTTTCAATTATCTGTAGAAAGCCGAAATCAAACAGTCCCAAAAACATCGCCATCACGCCGGAAAAAAACAAGATAATAATAAGGTACCTCGTCGCCTCTTGTTTCGTCGGCCAAGAAACTTTTTGCAACTCGATCTTAGTCTCTTTCAAATAATTTTCCAAAAACTTAAAGAGTTTCATTTTTTTATTATAACAAAAATTTGACTAATCTAAAAAGGCCTCACGGCCTGAGATAAATATAGCAGAAATGAGATAATTGTCAAATAATTCTTTGGGACGCATCCCTTCCTTTATTTCGTTCAATCCCCGTACGTCACCCGGTATCTTTCTTGCGAGATCAAAATTTCTTTTTTGACTGCTTCAGTCTTTTCCCAGCCAATCACCTGGACTTTTTTCCCTTGCAGATGCTTGTAAGTTTCGAAATAATGTCCAATCTCTTCAAGTAAATGCGGAGAGAACCTTTCAATATCTTCAAGGGTTGTAATCATGTTAAACCTCGGATTTTTGTTTTGGACTGCCAAAACCTTGCTGTCTGACTCTCCAGAATCGACCATTTTCAAAAGTCCGATCGGCCTCGCTTCAACCAGACAACCAGGGAAGACCGGCTCATTGCCCATGACCAAAATATCCAGAGAATCGCCGTCTTCTGAAAGAGTATGCGGAATAAAGCCATAATCCAACGGCGAGTGAACCGCTGAATAAAAAGCGCGATCCAAACGAATGACGCCGAATTCTTTGTCGAGCTCATATTTGTTCTGACTACCCTTGGGAATTTCAATCAAGGCATTAACAATCTCGGGCGTTTTTGACCCAGTCGGAATTTTATCAAAAAAATGATTCATAATTTTTTGTAAATTAATTACGATGCCACAGATGTTTTTCCAAATCCACGTGCGTCTCATTAATAAACCTTACCCCTTCTTTTAAAAGCCGTCGTTTCTGCTCCCGCCAACCCCCAGAAAAAGCATAGTTCAAGGCAACGCCACCGTTCTTATTCACCACCCTATGACAAGGGATTTTTAAATCAGTGTTACCGTGCAAAGCCCAACCAACCTTCCTTGCATCCCTTGTCCCTAAAACCGAAGCGATCTGGCCATAAGTCATGACTTTGCCTTCAGGAATTCCCTTGGCGACGGAATAAACCCTTCTGAAAAAACCACTTCTTTCTTTCTCAATCTGTGACTGTTGAAGTTGCAACTCTTGTCCACCAACTTTCGGTTTGACTTTTGACACTTCCTCAAACATCAATCTCCTTAACCAAACTAGCCTGAGACTGAATAAACTTTTTCCTCGGTAAAACCTCGTCACCCATCAACACGTCAAAGAGCTTGTCTGCTTCAACAGCATCTTCAATGGTCACTCGGTTCAAAACCCTAGCTTTCGGATCCATAGTTGTTTCCCAAAGTTCCTCAGCGTTCATCTCGCCCAGACCCTTAAACCGTTGAATGGACGCGCCTTTAATTTTCTCCTCGGCGACATCGGTTTCCATAATCTCTTCGACTTCCGATTCTTTGATTTTCGCCTTAACACCGAGAGTCTGAGATTTTATTTTCTGAAGTTCCGCTACGATCCTGTCTCTTTCTCCGTCTGAATATGCATACCTAATCTCTTTGCCTTTCTTAATTTTGTAAAGCGGCGGCTGAGCGATATACAAATATCCGGCATCAATCACCGGTTGAAAATATCTGAAAAACAGCGTCAGAAGCAACGTTCTGATGTGCATGCCATCAACATCCGCATCTGTCATGATGATAATTTTATGATATCGAATTTTCGCCAAATTGAACTCATTGGCGATCGCCGTACCCAATGCAATCACCAAAGTTCTGACCTCCTCATTTATTAGCATTTTTTCCATCCTGGCTTTTTCAACATTCAGCGGCTTGCCGCGCAAAGGCAATATTGCTTGAGTTTGTCTGTCTCTACCACCTTTAGCCGAACCGCCAGCTGACGGACCCTCAACAATGAACAGTTCTGATTCCTCCGGTTTTTTTGATGAACAATCAGCAAGCTTTCCTGGCAACCCAGCGCCCTCTAAAGCCCCCTTCCTCAAAACAGACTCCTTGGCGGCCTTAGCTGCCACTCTGGCTTTTTGCGCCAAAAGAACTTTTTCGATAATGGCCCTGGCATCATTCTGATTTTTCTCCAAGAACTCTTTCAGGCTTGCCGAGACAACAGAGTCAACGCTTGACCGCGCTTCAGGATTTCCAAGCTTTGCTTTTGTTTGACCTTCAAACTGAGGAGAACTCAATTTGACTGAGACCACCGCCACTAAACCTTCACGAACATCATCGCCGGTAAATGCTTCTATGTTTTTAAAATACCCGTTCTGTTTGGCATAATCATTCAAAACCCTTGTCAAGGCCGTCCTGAACCCGGTTAGGTGCATGCCACCTTCTCCGGTTTTAATGTTATTGGCGAATGAAACTTCCATCGGTTGAAGATCGTCAACAAAACAAAGGCTCACCTCAACCGACATCGAATCAAAATCTTTTTTGACATAGAAAATATTATTGTGAAGCTGCTCAAGATCTTCGGTAAGATATTTTAGATAAGAAATCACGCCACCCTCAAAATAAAAAACATATTTGAAAAGAGCGTTACCGTCCCTTTCGTCGAAAACCGAGATTTTTGTTTTTGAAATCAGATAAGCCTGTTCGCGCAAATGATCAATGATCCGCTTGAAATCAAGTTTCATCTCCAAAAATATCTCAGGATCAGCATCAAAAATCACTGTTGTACCGGTTCGGTCAGTTCTCTCCTTTTTCTCAACTTTTGTTGTCGGCTTGCCCCGAGCATATTCCTGAGTCCACAGAAAACCGTCACGCTCAACTTCAACGCGTAACCACTTTGACAAAGCGTTAACCACTGAGACGCCGACACCATGCAAGCCTCCTGAAATTTTGTAAGAATCGCCACCGAATTTACCGCCGGCATGAAGCGTGCAAAGCACCGTTTCCAAGGCTGATTTTTTTGTCTGCGGATGGATGTCAACCGGGATGCCACGACCATTATCTTTCACCGAAACTCTGCTGTTAGGCAAAAGCTTGATCTCAATTTCTGAAGCGTAACCGTTCTGAGCTTCATCCAAAGAGTTATCTACAACTTCCCAAATCAAATGATGCAAACCGTCAACCCCTGTCGAGCCAATATACATACCCGGCCTTTTCCTGACCGGCTCCAAACCTTCCAGAACATAAATATCTTTGGCCGAATAACTTTTTACTTCTTCTTTTTTTATCATTGTCTTTGTTTGGCGCCAAATTCTATTTCTAATTTCTTAAGAATTTTATTTTCAATCTCAACCACTTCTTTATCGGTCAGGGTCCTGTCGCCGGCAGAGTACTTCATCCTAAAAGCGACGGACTTTTTGTTATTGCCAAGATCAAAAGCACTCAAGAAACTGTCGACATTCGCCCATAAAGAATCTTCTTTTTCATAAACCCCATCGACAACCTGTCTAAGATCTTGCCAGACAACTGAATTATCAACCTCGACTGCCAAGTCCCTTAAAATTGCCGGGAACTTTGCCAATGGCTTATATTTAGCAGTTTGTTTTTCACTAAATGATCTCTCTAGCAGATTGAAGTCAAGTTCAAATAATACTACTTGCTTATTGCGAAAGTCAAATCTCTGGCAAACCCCTGGGTTCAAAACACCCAAATAACCAATCATGTCATTGACGCAAAACACTCCTTGAGACTTTTCTTGATCAAGAAACTCGGGCAGATTTCCCGCTTTGAAACTAGCCCTGGGCAGAATTTGAGCCAGAGCCAAATCAGTTATCCCCTTGACGACGCCTTTAGTTTCAAAAAACAGATTGCTTTTTTTGTCGCCAACGACCACGCCGGAAATTTTATATGGCTGACAAGGCAGATTGTCATTTCCATCAAACTTTCCTTTACCCAAAGAAAAGACACGGGACAGTTCAAACAAGCTGAAACTGTCAAAAAACCTCAGATTGTCTTCGGCATTCTGCAGTAATCCAAAGACAAGAGAGTTTTTCAAAAACTTATTTTTTTCTGTCGGCGGATTAAGAATCTCAACCAACTTTTCTTTAATACCAAGTTTTTCTAAAATTAAAGAATCTGTCCAGGGATAATTATAAACCTCGGCCATGCCACAACCGACCGACAAAAGATTTTTAATCTTCAGCTCAAAGTCATAACGCGGTTGGTATTTTGCCGGCTCAAGATTTACTAACTCTTGTTTCGCCAAAAGCCTGTCGTAACCGTAAATTCTGGCCACTTCTTCAACAATATCCTCGGGAATCGAGACGTCACCAGTCGCCCGCCACCAAGGAATAGAAATTCTCAACTTTTCGGTTTTCTGATGAAACGTCGTTTTAAAACCAAGACTCTGTAAGATTTTCAATGTCTTCGCCTTCCCAATATCAATGCCGATTCTTTTCACCAAAAAATCATAGTCAAGCTCCACTGCTTTTTCTTTTTTTGAAAAATTATTAGCATCGGTGATTTGAATTAACTTTGATTCCTGACAAACTTGCTTTATCAATTCTAACGCTCTTTGCATACCGAGCTCGGCGAGATTCGGATGCAAAGACTTTTCGTAGCGAACCGAAGCTTCAGTACGCAGTCCAAGTTTCTGAGAAGTTTTCCTAACTGCCACCGCGTCGAAATTGGCAGATTCCAAAACAATGGTTTTCGTCTCTTGACTAACTCCGGTTTCCAATCCGCCCATGATCCCGGCTAGAGCCACTGGTTTCTCTGAGTCTGCAATTACGAGACTGTCTTTTTCTAATTTTCTCTCTAGGCCATCGATTGTAGTGATTTTTTCTCCCAGCCTTGCCAATCTGACGTTAATTTCTACTTTGTTTTGGATTTTGCCCGCCGGCTGGCGGGTTGACTTTTGACTTTCAGGCTTCAATTTATTGAAGTCGAATGCGTGCATTGGCTGACCAAACTCAATCAAAACATAATTCGTGATGTCCACAATATTATTGATTGGTCTTAGGCCGCAAGCGGTAAGATGTTTTTTCAGCCACTCTGGCGATTCTCCAATCGAAACGTTCTCGATCACGGCACCCAAATATCTCTGGCAAAGTTTTTTCTCATCGATCCCAACTGAAAGACAGCCGACCTTGCGACTTTTAAGAGCATCAATGCTTGATTTCGGTTGTTTCAGTTTCGATCCAAAAATCACTGAAAGTTCCCTCGCCATACCGTAATGAGACCAAAGATCCGGCCTATTAGTTAACGACTTGTTATCAATTTCAATGACGACATCGTCTAGTCCCAAAACTGTTTTAAGATCTAGGCCAGGTTTCAATTTGGCAAGCTTCAGATCCATCACTTCCGCTTCTTGGTGTAAAAACTCGTTGCCCAAACCAATCTCTGAAGCCGTGCAGATCATTCCTTGTGATTCAACACCGCGCAATTTTGCTTTTTCAATCCTAACGAGATCTCCCTGGCCATGCCACCTGACCATAGCTCCAGCCTTGGCCACGGCTGAAAACATGCCTTCATAAAGATTTGAGCCGCCGCAAACAATCTGTAAGAGTTCGCTCTCGCCGATATCGACACGAGTTAGCCGAAGCTTGTCCGCTCCGGGTATTTTCTCAATCTTCTTAATCTGGCCGACAACAATGTTCTCAAGATTTTTGCCTTGATCGTGTAGCTTCTCAACCTCGACCGTAGATTTTGTCAGACCAAGCTGAATTTTTTCCGGCGTGATGGACCGAGGTAAATCAAGATATTTTTTAAGAAGGTTTAAACTCAACAACATAAAAATAAAAAAGTTAAAATTGATTCAAGAATCTCAAGTCACCCGAATGCATCAAACGAATGTCGTCGATGCCATGTTTCATCATGGTGATCCGATCCAAGCCGATATTAATGTAAAATCCCTGCCAAACTTTCGGATCAAAACCGCCAGCTTTTAAAACATTCGGATGAGGTGGCCCGCCCGGCATCATCTCCACCCAGCCGTCCCATTTGCAAACCGAACAACCCCTGCCTGAACAGTTCAAACACTGCATGTCAATCTCAAATCCCGGCTCAACAAAAGGAAAAAACCCCGGCCGCATTCTCACCTCAACTTGCCGACCGAAAACTCTTTCCAAAATTGTTGTCACCAAAATCTTTCCGCCTGACAAAGAGATATCTTTATTAACAATCAGGGCCTCATATTGATAAAAACAACGCTCATGCCCAGCATCAGTCGCCTCGCTCCTAAAAGCTCTGCCGGGGTAAACAAACCTGAACGGCTCCTTCTTTTTCTTTGCCTGCATATAACGCACACTCATACCAGTCAGGTGCGGCCTCAAATCAAGCCTTTTCAAACCATTCCCAAGCACATCTGTTTCCGGCTTTATCCAATAAGTATCCATTGACTCTCTGGCTGGATGATCTTTAGGAAAATTCAAAACATCAAAGTCATAACCTTCACTTGAAATCTCCGGACCTTCATAAATCTCAAAGCCCAAAAACTTAAAGGCGTCATTTAACTCATTTTTGACCTGGGTAATCGGGTGCAAGTGTCCCAAGTTAAGATTTTTACCCGGCTCGGTAATATCAAAACCACTTCTTACTGGTTGTCGAGTACCAGCTATCTTTTGTTTATCAAAAAGAAGTCTTTCCAGTTCTTGCTTCAAACCGTTGGCCTTTGGTCCAAGTTCACGTTTTTCCTCAAGTGTTTTTTCTGCCAGGCTTCGCAAAAACAAACTCAGATCAGAGCTCCGACCAAGATACTTAACCCGCCAAGCCTCGAGCTCATCGTTGGTCCTTGCTGTTGCCAGCTCAGCCCTGGCTCTTGTTTTTAAATTATCCAGATTAATCATTATTTCTTATTTTATCATGAAAATAACGCCTGCTCAGGCGTTATTTTCATATTTTCAAACAAAAAATCAACGCCCAGATGCGATTCTAAAGATAAAAAAGAAAAAGTTAAAAAATTTATTCATTCTAACTTGCAAGTTCTCCAAACGCTTCTCTCAAAGCATAGGCCCTGATAAATTCCTCAAATTTCTCATATGAACCAGCTGAAAAATCTTCAACCCGATAGCCTTCAAGTAGCTGAAAGCTACCAAGAGTTCTCTTATGAGGATTAATGTCCATAGAAACAAGAAATCGCTTGTCATGGTAGGTCCCTGAAACATTAACTCTGCCGGTTTCTATTACTTTATAATTGAGAAAATCAAAATGGCTTGCTCCAAGCTCAGCTGACATTCTATTCCAATGCTTCATAAAAAAATAAACTTACATTGTTTGCCGAACCAAATCCCCTAACAAGAACTGGCCCACGCTGAGCGGAGCTAAAGTGTTGCGGGGGAGGGATTCGAACCCCCGACCTCATGGTTATGAGCCACGCGAGCTGCCTCTGCTCTACCCCGCTGTAAAATATAGCATACAAAGTATAAAACAAAACGCGCTGGAATACCAGCGCGCTAGATTTTAGACGAGGTGGGCTGGCAGCGCAAAGCACTGCCAGCCCTGTCGCAACTCCTCGAAGGAGAGGATGTTCACGATTATTTTAACACACGATCCAGAAATATCAACAAAAAACTTTAACAGAACCGACGGGATCTTACAAAAAGAAGCTCGGGAAATGATCCCGGGCTTCTTTGCTTTTTGAGAGAGCCGCAGACACGCCTGGTCTGCGGCTCTCCTTGCAAAAGGAGGAGAAAGAGATGAACTCTTAGATATTATATCATAATCTATAATAAAAATCAAATAGAGTCTACCAGTTTTCCGATTCCACTAAGATATCTTGATATTTTAAACCAATGCCATTTGTTTCAGTAATGGTGGCCGAATTAGCAAAGAATTTTATTCCTTGTTGCTGCAACTCTTCTATTTTTTCTTGATAACTAGAGTTTATCCAATAGAAGTACGACTGATCCGAAATAATAGCGTCAGTGCCATCATTGCGCCAAGATTTCAAACTGGTTTCATTCCCGCTCGATGCTGTTTTTTTAACCAGCTTGTAATCTTTCAAATCCAGCGGTAGCTCATTGGGATTAAACATCTTCACAAAATCAGCATTAGTATTTTCTTCAACACCAAACTGGATCTCAATGATCTGCGGGTGAAGCAAGGCTTGCGGGTGAATCGATGGCGTTATTAACGGCTCTGACGTCGGCGAAAGGCTTGGGGAAGGGATCACCGGAGGCGATAGCGCCGGCGTCGATACGACTGATGGCGCTAAAGAAAATACAGGACTGGCCTGAGGCGAACCAGTTGAATCCAATGCCGGGGCTGGCGGTGGCGAAGACACAGAAACATAGGCAATAAAATTGCTTTTCGGAGATGATTGAGAAAAAACAAAATCCTTCTGATTATTATCTGTGTCAATATTTTGCGAACGGCTCACGCTAATGCCTGATTCAGGGACTGAACAAGCCGCACCCTCATAATCAAACGCGGAGCCGCAGCCGACTAAATCAATCCGCCTGCTGAAATTATCAAGCAGATAGATCACGTTATTTTCAGAGATTGAATAGCTCTTACTCGACCAAACTAAATCCGCCCCATATTTATCCTGGAAATCTGGATGTGTAATCAAAAAATAAGATTTTATCCCGATGCTGCCAAAAAATTTTTGCGAGGAAACCAAAACCGAATCATTACCTGACTCTGTTTTTTTCCTCAATTCCCATCCCAAAACATCAACCGCAAAATCATTCGGATTAAAAATCTCGATAAACTCTTCTTTAGCAGAATCTTCCGTGCCGAATAAAACCTCAGAAATAACTAATTTCTGCAATGGCCCGGGTTCTATCGACCCAGAGTCTTGATTGTTTTTCAACTCAAAAAATTCACCTGGCAAGGGCAGCAAGAACCTATCGACCGAACCAGAAGCTGGTTTTTTTACATTAAAACTAACCTCCCTTTTTTCATATTGGTTAAACTGCGCCTTTGGTGATGCGAAGATTTTCGCCAGAAAATTTTGAGGATTATTGGCCAAAACAGACGGAGTTGTCTTTAGGCTTAACTCCTTGATCAAGCTCGCCTCTCTATTCCAAAAACCGCTATTCAAAAACTGAAGGCTGAAAAAAATCAAAACCACCAGGGTTGTTAAAAAACCCGCGACCAAAAACGTGATTTGCCCGAACCCAGAAAAAAATTTTCTCCTGAACCCGAACATTTTCAATCAAACTACGAAATTAATGATTCGATCTTTAACGAATATTATCTGTTTTATCTTCTTGCCTGCTAACCATTTAAAAACTTTGGCAGAAACTTTGGCTTTTTTTATCACTTCGTCCTGAGACGATGATGCCTGAATCTTCAACGTATCCCTAACTTTACCGTTAACCTGAATCGCATAAACAGAACTCTGTTTTTTCAAGGTCGCTGGATTGTATTTTGGCCATTTTTGCAGTTCAACAAAACCCTGATTACTCCAAGACCAAATTTCCTGAGACAAATGCGGTGCAAAGGGAGACAAGACGAAAACTAATTTCAAAAAAGATTCTTTTCTGTCTTTTTCCGAAAATTTGTCTTTCGCTTCGGTGAAAGCGTTTAAAAACTCCATCATTGCCGAGATGGCAGTATTAAACTGCATCGACAGAATATCATCACCGACTTTTTTAATTGTCTGATGCAATAATCGTTTAATTTTAACGGTTGTTTCCTTGTCAACGACCAATTTCTGATCTTGCTTAGATCTTGCAGATTTAGCATGGCGAAGTTCAGTTTTTTTCTGGAAGAAAATTTCTTTCCCTAAAAAATGAACTCGATTCAGAAACCTATACACGCCGACAATGCCGTTTGTGTCCCACGGCTTTGCCGTTTCAAGCGGTCCCATAAACATCTCGTACATCCTTACGGAATCAGCGCCATATTTTTCAACAATTTCATCGGGATTAACGACATTGCCGCGTGACTTAGACATTTTTTCTCCATCAGGACCAAGAATGAGACCCTGATTAACAAGCTTGGCGAAAGGCTCTTTATTCGACAAGATCCCAAGGTCAAACAAAAACTTGTGCCAAAATCGAGCATAAATTAAATGACGAGTAGCGTGCTCAACTCCACCAACATAAAAATCAACCTCTTTCCAATACTTTAAAATTTTCTGATTCCAAAACTTTTTCACGTCTTTGCCTTTCAACTTGAGCTGTTTATCCCCCAAGGCAAAAGCCAGATAGTACCAACAAGAACCCGCCCATTGAGGCATGGTATTAGTTTCTCTCCTCGCTAGAAATCCACACTTTGGACATTTCGTCTTCACCCAAGACTCAATGTTCGCCAACGGCGATTCGCCTGTTCCGGTCGGTTCGTAATACTTAACTTTTGGCAACGTTAGAGGAAGATCTTTTTCTTTTAGCCCAACCCACCCGGGATTGATTATCTCGCCCAAAGAATATTCCCTGTTTTTAATCTTGAATTTCTTATCTGAAATTTGTTTAGAGTTTCGGGGATTCGGTTTAGAATTTTCTACTGATTTTTTACAGTTCTCGCAAAAAATCAATGGCATCGGTTCTCCCCAATATCTTTGCCGATCAAATCCCCAATCCTCAAGTTTGTAATGAATGGTTTTTTTCGCGCCGATAAAATTGGCAATCTTCTCTTGAGCCGGAATCGACGGCGTTCTATCAAAAGGACCCGAGTTAATCAAAGTACCAGAATCAATATCGGTGTAGGCTTCATCCAAAATATGCCCCTTACCATCCGGAGAAATGACCTCAATGATCTCTAGACCGAATTTTTTCGCAAAGGTGAAGTCCCTTTCGTCATGAGCCGATACGCCCATGACCGCACCCGTGCCATAACCCATCATCACGTAATCGGCAACCCAGATCGGAATTCTTTTCTGATTTGCCGGATTTATTGCATAGCTACCAGTGAAAACCCCGGTTTTTTCTTTCTCAGTTTCCCTGGCAAGATCAGTTTTGTTTTTACTCTGGGCAATATACTGCAAAACCCTGCTTCGATACTCCGGCAAGGCCAGATTTTCTAACAATGGATATTCAGGCGCCAAAACCAAAAAGGTCGCGCCAAAAATCGTGTCCAACCTTGTAGTGAAAACACCGATCTTTTCTTCTCGGCCAGCCAAGGAAAAATCAAACTCATAGCCGTGAGACTTGCCAATCCAATTCTTCTGCATCTCTTTCACCCCTTCCGGCCAGTCAAGATCTTTAAGATCCTCAAGTAATCTATCGGCGTAATCAGTAATTTTCAAAAACCACTGCCGCATCGGTTGACGAATAATGTCTGACTTACAGCGTTCACATTTGCCGTCTTCAAGGTCTTCGTTCGCCAAACCAGTCTTGCAAGACGGGCACCAATTTATCGGTCTTGTTGATTGATACGCCAGACCACGATGAAACATTTGCAAAACTATCCATTGAGTCCATTTATAATACTCGGGATCGCAGGTTTCCAAATCTCGCGACCAATCATAAGACAATCCCATCATTTCCATCTGTTCGTGAAAGTGTTTTATATTCTTCTCAGTCACTGAAGCCGGGTGGACTTTATTATTAATGGCATAGTTTTCTGCGGGCAGACCAAAAGCGTCAAACCCCATTGGGTGCAAGACGTTGTAGTTATTCATCCGCAAATAACGCGAATAAATATCTGTCGCGGTATAGCCCTCAATGTGCCCGACATGCAGGCCGTCTCCGGACGGATACGGAAACATGTCAAGAATATAGAATTTCTTCTTCTTGGATAAGTTTCGAGCCTGCCAACTCTTAAACTTATTCTTTTGCCAAATCTTTTGCCACTTTTTTTCAATCTTTGAATGATCGTATGTCATAAAAATAAAAAATTAGTTAATCCAAGATCCTCCGCAAAAAAATTTTGCCGAGGATGATTAACTAAGGAGATCGGTCGAGCCCTTAAAATGCTTGGTTTGGATTTTTTTATGGTTCAACTTTTGAATTTCCGTTTTCATTTTTGAATTTTACCTTTTGAATTTTTAATTTGCTCCCAGATCAATTCCTTCACTTTCGCTATTATTTTAACACTACTCATGCTTGATTGAAAACCAGCGGCTTTCTTGTGACCGCCGCCGTTAAAAAACGCCGCGATTTTTGACACATCAATTCCCGATTCTTCCGAAGACCTAATACTGGCTCGAAAAAATCTCTGGCCTTTTATCTTCTTTAAAACCAAAATTGATTTTATCTCTCTGATAAAAATGCTCTGGTTCGAAATGCTCGAAGTTAAACTGCCAGTATCACCAACTAAATTGTTGATCACCACCAATCCAAAACCCAAAGAACGGTCAATCTTCATCAAGGTCGCATACTTTGAAAATCTCACAAAATCATCAACCCGGTTCCAGCTTCTGGACAACAAGGACGCCTTCTGAAACTCTTCGCCGGTTTTATTTAATCTGATAATCGTCCTCATGCTTTTCAACGTCAATGGATAATAAGCAAAAATGCCGGTATCATGAAGCATTCCCGTCAAAAGAGCCGTTCTGGTTTTCTCGGTAAGATCAACCTTCATTGAAAAAAACAAACGCGATAAAATTTCACAGCAAGAATGAATGCTGTCGTCAATATAGATCAAGTCACCAAGCTGACTGTGTTTCTTGTGATGATCAATCGTGATAATAAAAGCATTTTGCTTTTCCAAAAATTTCAAAGCTCCCAGTTCCAAAACATCTCTATTTGAATAATCAACCATAATCACCAGGTCGGGATTGAATTCACGACTAACCTTTCTTGATATTTCTGGATTGTTAAAGTTTGTCCAAGCCGAATGCTTAAAATCACTCAAAACCCTGACATCTTTTTCCCTGGATTTCAAAACATAAAAAAACGAAACAAGAGAACCGACGCAGTCAAGATCGGGGCTACGATGACCAATCAATAAAACTTTTTTTGATTTTTTAATTTTCTCAGTGATCAACCGGAAAGCCTTATTTTCAGTCAATTTTAAAGATTCTTTTTCCGTTTTCATAAGTAATTTTGCACACTTCATCATAACTCACGCTTCGGATCTCAGCAATTTTTTGCGCTACTAAAACCACATTTTGGGGCTCATTAGCCTCGCCTTTATTTTGAGTACGTAATGGCTCTGGCAGTAAATAAGGCGAGTCGGTTTCGACCAGAACTCTATCAAGGGGCATCTTTTTGATAATCTCCGAAAGATACTCCCCTGATTGATAAGTAATGATGCCACCAAACCCAAGATAAAATTCAAAATCAAGCATTTTTTTAGCGTATTCCCAATCCTGTGTAAAACAATGACAAACACCAGTTAATCCATCCTTTGAATATTTTTCAACCAGCTCCAAAACTTCTTTATCGCCGTTGCGGTTATGAATCACGATCGGCAAATGATTCTTCACTGCCAACTGAATCTGAATTTCAAACAGCTCGAGTTGCTCTTCTAAATTTCTGCCGCCTTGCCAATTCGAAATATCCAAACCGATCTCGCCAATGGCTTTTATTTTTGAAGGTTGCGACAAAAACTCCTCAAGCTTCTTTTCTAAGACATTAACCGCATGATCCCTGTCGTCATGAGGATAAATACCAATACTACAATAAACATCGTCAAACTTTTTCGTCGTTTCAATCGCTCGACGACTTTCTTTCAAACTCGTACCGATATTCATTAATAAACTTACTTCCGCCATTCTGGCATCAGCCACGACATCTTCTGAAGTTTTTTTGTATTTCGCGTGAGGAAAATGACAATGAGTATCAAATAACATAAGAAATAATTAAAAATTCAAGTCTGGGACACAAGACGAAGCTCGTCTATATTATAATTTCACTAAGTAAGTTTTAATAAACTTCCCGACAGCCAGAACAGTCTCTTTTTGTAATTTAGGGTTGCTTTCCGCCACCCATTTGACAAACCGATACAGCTCATGATGATCGGTCTCCAGCCATCTCCTGTTTTTCATCAAAAAATAAAGCAAGGTTGCTGTCGCAATTCGCTTATTGCCGTTTTGAAACGGATGATTCTTGATCAAAAGATAAAACAAAATCCCCGCTTTTTCTTCAAGCCCATGATAAAGATTTTTTCTGGCAAACGTGGAAAACGGCACCGCCAAGCAACTCTCTAAAATATTCGGGAAACGAGAACCGAACTCCGGAATCGGTTCATCCCAAGACATTAGTTTCTTTGCCAAAACAAAAGCCACTGCTTCAACCTCTCTCACAGACAAGCTCTCAATTTTCATATCCATCATTCCTCACCCAAAAGACGCAAGGCTTCTCCGTATTGTTTGACGATTCGTTCAACTGACTTTTCGATCAATTCTTTTTCTTCTGATTTCAAATCATGACCTGAAATTTCTTTAATGCTGTTTATTGGAATCAAAAAATCCCTGCCGTCTTTAATGGCATCAATTTTCCCGGCTTTAATTCTTTTAAAAACCGCGATCCTGCTTATTCCTAAGATTTTTGCCAGTTGAGTCGTTGTAAAAAACTCTTTCTTCATATATGCAGGTTAATCTAGGTTAATGCACCTGTCAATAGTTAACCTAGGTTAATCGGAAGCAACTATAAGATAGTAAACGTAGCAAAAAAGAACTGAGCTATACTTGAATATAACCAAAAAGCCACGGCTGATAAGCCGGGCTTTTGAAATAATTGCTTGAAAGAACTTTTCTCCCCTTTGGAGATTTTGGGATTCACTTGCGTAAATCCCCTAGAAGAGTTGCAATCCAATGTATTTCGGCTCCCGCAGGACTTACTCCGAGTAGGCACAGGATTAGACTTTGGCTCTGTAATCAACGGGACTCAATCCAGAAGCCAACTTTTTTACAAGGTTGTTTCCCTTGTGGAAACGAAAGTTAGGACTTCAGGTGCGCGACAACCTTCGCGTTATGCTCGCAAATGTCGCAATGACAGATACCATCACCATGGCCCAGCCTCAGGGCTCGACCGTCGAACCTCCGCTGAAGAGCCGAAGAGTAATGTTTAGAGCCCCGCAGGCTTTCGGAAACCATGGCTTCCAGCCACTCCTCGTTCAGGGTGGCTAGTATAAAGCGGGAATGCGAACTGAATCGTACTCCTGCCTCCTGCCATCCCAAATTCACGATCGCATCGTTCTTAAGATGTGCAATCGCGACATCAAGAGACGCACACAACTCTGGAATCCTGGAAGACGTTCCAACATCCAGGAAAACCTTCTCCCCGATGTTTGGCATGGAAATTTCTCCTACACCCAGTAGTTGATGTAATTTATCCATCTCATCCTCCTTTCTAGAGGAAAACTTGGCCCCGACCGATGATGTCGGGGTTGCCGCTGGTCTGGTTACCAGTTTAAATTGTTTAGGTTCGATAATTATATTATAGCACATAGAACATCAAAAGTCAACGTAGTTTGTTGCCTCTAAAAACGAAAAAGCTCGCGAACAATGTCGCGGCTTTTTGTATAATTACTTCAATTCTTCGCTCCCCCAAGGAGCTGTTTTCTCTATTTATTCGGATCCGCCATCCCGGGATGCGGAAATTCCTTGCGCCGAGAAAGCGCGGGACCAGGCATCAAACTCTACCTGGCGAAGCACTGTTTCGCCTCGCGTCTTTCATGATCGCGAGACCGTGCTCTACCCATCTTTTTCGATTCCTCATGAACTTGCCGTCTGCCCTTTTCTCCAGACTACATGAGGTTACGGAAGACTCGGTGTCCCACCGACTAGAATCACCTTAACCAGTGAGTCTTCATTATTTAGGCTTTAAGCCAAGGCGAGTGATCCTTTCGGATTGGTTATCGCCAGACTGGGTCAGCAACCCAGTGTTTTCATGACATCTATCATTTTCCCCAAGACGCCATCTTTCTCAACCGCTTTGACGACTTCGTCAATAGCGGCGACAAACTGCGGGTTTTCTTTTTCCGCGTCACGGCGGAAAAGAATCGTTTGTCCAGGCTGAGGCAAACCGTCCTGCGGGGCGCGTGAGAATCTCTGTGTCTTTTTCGCCTCATTGAGGCGAAGTCGACACTGGAACTTCGAGACAGGGTCCGTGATGACCCAGTCTCCATTGGACTGATAACTTTCCAAAATCAGTCCAAAATGATCTACTATGGTCGCGATGACCATATAATCATGTCCCATAAAGGGTTCCAAGGCTAACCTTGCCATTTTAACCTACCTTTCTTTTTGAGTAATGCGGGGTTAGGCTTCCCCGCTTTGAATTGACAAAGGTTGACTGAAATTACTCTCAAGCCAACCGTACGATACTTATATTATAGCACGAAATAGACACTTTTGCAAGTACTACAATGCCTTATAGTCACATTGAATTAAACAAGCGTGGATATGGCTTTATTTCTTGTCCTGTCCACTATACTACCGATCGACAGTATAGTGGACAGGACATAATAACGCCGAAAAGGATGCTCCTATCGAGCCACGACGGAAAATCAAAAAGTTATTTTTCCAGCCGCGGGAATAAACTTGAGTATTCTGAAAACCTGATTTTCTTGTTTATCCAGCCGTAATTTTCAGAACCAATGATTCGACTTTGCTCGCCACTCATCCCTTTGGGACTCGCCAAACCTAACATTATCAAAATCTTTTCCGAAGTTTGCGGCATAAAAGGATCTAACATCCAGGCAATATTTCCCAAAAGCAAAACCAACGAAGAGATTACCTTTTCAAATTGCCCCGCAATTTGTTCTGAGCTTGTTGAAGTGTCACGTTTCAAAAGCTCCCACGGCTTATGCTCATTCACATAATTGTCACCCTCAGAAACCAGTCGGTTAATCAAGCTCAGGACCTCGTTGAATCTGTATTCTGAGATCAATTTTTCATACTCATTCCAAACAGAGTTAATTTTTTCCTGAAAATCATTTTCTTGAAGCCCGATCTCCTTTCCATACAAATTCCCAAGCTTAGAGACGCGCGAAACTAAATTACCAACACCATTGGCCAGATCGCCATTATAACGAGCTTTGAACTTTTCATGAGAATAATCCCCGTCTTCAAAAGGATTTATCTCGCGCAGAAAAAAGTAACGCACAGCGTCGCTCGAAACACCGTATTTTTTCATGATCTCAATCGGCGAGATACCGTTGCCAAGTGATTTTGAGATCTTTTCACCAGAAACGGTCAAAAAACCGTGGATCATCAAAGATTTTGGCAAGGGCAGATGAGCTGACAAAAGCATGGCGGGCCAGATTAAAGCATGAAACTTCCAGATGTCTTTGCCGACAATCTGCAGATCCGGCGGCCAAAATCTCTGAAACTTACCACCAGCTTGCGCATACTCCACGCCGGAAAGATAGTTTGTCAAAGCATCGGCCCAGACATAGATCACTTGCTCGTCATCGTCGGGCACGGGAATGCCCCATTCCAACTTGTTTTTTGGCCTGGAAAAGCTGACGTCTTGTAATCCATTCTCAATAAATCCCAAAACTTCGGCTTTTCTGAACTCGGGAATAATTTTTAGACCGCCGGACTCAATAATGTTTTTCAGTTGATCCTGATATTTTGAAAGTTTGAAGAAATAATTGTCTTCGTCAATTTCAATCGGTTCTTTTTTGTGAATTTGGCATTTGCCATCTTCAAGATCAGACTCAACCAAATATTTTTCGCAGCCAACACAATAGCGACCTTTATAATGGCCTTTATAAATATCGCCCGAATCCAGTATTGACCGCCAGATCTTAGCCACATTCGGCCAATGGTTTTTCTTGTCCGTTGTCCGGATAAAATAATCAAAAGAAACATTCAAGGCTTCGGCTGACTCTTTGAATTTGCCGGAGATATCATCAACAAATTGCTGCGGTTCTTTGCCTTTTTTCTTGGCAGTTTCGGCGATCTTAATGCCGTGCTCATCCGTGCCAGTTAAAAACCAAACTTCTTTTTGCAGAAGGCGCTGATGACGAGCAACAACATCAGCTTGAATAAACTCCAAAAGATGGCCGATGTGGGGTTCGCCGTTGGCGTAGGGAATCGCGGTCGTGATGAAAAATTTTTGAGACATGAAAAATCAGCTTATGATCGTGTGTGTATTATAGAATAAAAACATTCCCAACACCAAACCGCCCTTTCAGGCGGTTTGGTGATAGAAACGAAAATCAACGTCTTAAACTTCATTCAAATACTCAATAAATTTTTCAACAGCCTCTGCTGTTTTATCATCAACAACATCTTCCAAACTTAAAACATCTTGAGCAATAATACCGTCATCTTTTAATCTGCCTAAAATAATTTTTAGTTTCTCCAGGCCAGCCTCTGCCATCACTTGTTTCCATTTGACTTCATCAAAAGCAGCAAATGCTCCGGGGTCTCTCTTCTTAGACTTACTGATAAAATCTTCAACATCATAAGAAAAACTAAAACCGCTCATACGACGAGCCTCTCTATTTGCAGCATTCTTTCTTTCAACAGCTGACGCTTCGTCCTCAATTTTTCCTCTCCAACCAGTGGCCATATTTTTAAAAATTATTAATTTTTAATTACACCACTATAATATCACAAATTTGAAAGTTCCACTTCTGCCAAACACCCCTAGCTTAAAGATGAGGTCTGCGTTATATCACTCGTATCAGAGAATAATCTTGTCAATCAAATAAAGTTTCAAATCCCCCAACCCCACCCTTTCCTGTTTGGCTGTATCCCTGTCCCGGACCGTGACCGTATTGTTTTCCAGTGTCTCAAAATCTATGGTCACACAAAACGGCGTGCCGATTTCGTCTTGAGAATAATATCTTTTACCGATATTCCCACGTTCATCCCAAACAATATTCAACCCCGACTGTTTTTTCAAAACCTCATAAACTTCGCGAGCTTTTTCAACTAACTGCGGCTTGTTGGCCAGAAGCGGAAACACGGCCGCTTGATACGGCGCCAAATACGGTTTAAGTTTCAAATAAACTCTTTCGCCATCTTCCCGATAAGCTTCAAACAGAATAGCCAAAAAATTACGATCAAACCCGGCCGAGCTTTCGACAACAAACGGAATAAATTTTCTCTTTGTTTCCGGATCGAAATAAGATAGGTCTTCGCCGGAAAATTTTTGGTGTTGAGAAAGATCATAGTCGCCTCTATCGTGCAAGCCTTCCAGCTCTTTAAAGCCCATGCCCTCGAAATCATAAGTAATATCCCAAGCATCCTTGGCATAAAAAGCTCGCTCCTCATCAGCATGTTGACGCCACTTCAAGCGCTTTTCCGAAAGACCGAGATCGTTGAGATACCAGTTCCAGCGAATCGTTTTCCAGTCTTCATAGAATCTTGATGAATCCTCTGGCCTGCAAAAATACTGCACATCCATTTGATCGAACTCTTTTTGACGGAACAGAAACTGTCCAGACGACGTAATCTCGTTCCTGAAAGCACGACCAACCTGGGCAATACCAAAGGGTAATGGTTTGTGCATCGACTCAAAAACTTGTTTGAAATTAACGTAAATGTTTTGGCATGATTCACCTTTCAAATAAACCTGAGTTTTCTCGCCCTCAACCGTACCTAAATAAGCCGGCACTAAAAGATTAAAGTTTTTCGGCATGGTTAATTCATTACCCTCTGGGCTTTTTAACTTTCCTCCTTTGATCAAGCCGCTGATTGCTTCAATATCATTGCTCTTAACGGACAGATTGAGCTGTTCTTCAATCAGCTTGTCAGCGGCATACCTTTTGTGAGTTTTTTTGTCTTCAACCAAAGCGTCGGCAAAACCAGAAACGTGACCAGATGCTTCCCAAACTTTTGGATGCAAAATAATCCTCCCGTCAATTCCAAAAACATCCTCTCTTTCCGTCACCATTTTTCTCCACCAAAGATCAAAAATGTTTTTCCGCAAAAGCGCGCCCAAGGGACCATAATCATAGAGGGCGTTCATGCCACCGTAAATCTCTGAATTGGGAAACACAAACCCGCGTCTCTTGCAAAGACTAACGATCTTTTCCATCAAATTATTCTTCATTTCACTCATAATAAAATTTCAAAACATCAAATTCTACAAGCTTTTGAATTTTTAACTTTGACTTTTAACTTATTTTACTGCCCTACCCGGCCCGTGCCCTGATCAACAATATTATCATGCGGCAAATCGGAAAAAATGCCTCTAACCACTTCTTTAAATTTATTAAAAGTGAAAACATCGTCTCCGGTAACGTTAATGTCTTCGACTATTTGCATCAAGTGGCCAAGCTGATCCATTGACGGCAAGGCACCAATCTGAAAAACGATGCTCTTTTTCTGCCAAGCAGGCAAATAATCAACTCTCCAAGTCAGCTGCCCCGTTCTTTGATTAAAAATAAATTCCGTAGTTTCTGTGTCGCCCTTAATTTTACCGTCATAAGAGACATTGGCCGGGAACGTTGTCGTGATAAAAACATTTTTGAAATCATTTGCCTGAGCTTCAAGATCAAGATAAAAACTATACTGAGTCACCTTATTCACTTTTGGCTGCGCCATACCAAGATTCGTAAACCCTGTTTGCGGATTGTCTTTGAATAAAACTTTGGGAATCAAAACGAGACGGCCGTTAATCTTTGAAACCGACTCTGTTTTCGTCAGAACCTGCGTGCCAATACTGCCAGGTTTATTGGCTGCCGAGATCTCGATCTTAACGTTCATTTGGTTATTAATCGCTCCTTTGGGGTAGATCTTTTTAACCCCGAGGTAGACCATAACCTCACCTGTCTCTCCGGAATCCAAAGACAGGATAGCAGGCGTGTTGCCGCCATTCCAGGTGATCTTCTTTGTTTTTGAGGAATAAAATCCCGTATCGAGCCTGATTGATGATTGATCAACCCATGGATCTGAAAAATCAGCCGAGATAACCACATCCTTCAGGGGCACGCTGTAATTATTTTTGAAATTTATTTTATACTGTAAATTTTCCCCAGGCGTCACTGAATAAACACGAGAATCATTGATAGTCACGTCTAAAGCAAGAGGATTGGCAACGACCACCAAATCTTCGTCGGTCTCTGAGATAACTATATCTTTCCCTCTAACCGGAACCTTGAAAATGGCTTTGAGTATCTGTCCAGAATCATCATTGCCGGAAATAATCGCTTTAAAATTAACTCGTTGTTCCTTTTGCGGTTCAAGATCCGTGTTTTGCCAAACATAATTCCCAACGGAATCACGCGAACTATGCTGAGGCTCAATAAAAGAAAAAGAAAGTCCTTTAAGCGATTCCAGAATCAACCGGCTCTGAGAAAGTTTTTTTCCCGTGACATTACGATATGTGAAATAACCGGAAAAAATCTCTCCGGAAAGAACTTCCTGCGGCAAAGAGATTGCCATCTGCGCGCCAGAATTCACGATCACTGGGTTCCATTCAATAACTTTTTCAAAACTATTCTGCTGACCGGCAAAATTATATCTGGCAGTGACCTCAACCTTTCTCTGCTCATGATTCTTACCCCAAAAAATCACGGGGATCAGCTCTTTAAACTCGGCTTGCGACTCAAGATCGCCTATTGCCTTTTGCATTAATGCCGAACCGGGCAAATCGCTAAAAACAGTTCCGTCATCAGCGCGAATCGTTAAGGAAAGATCTTCAATTATTTGAGAGCCCGAACGATTAGCAATAATAACTTCAAATAAAACTTTCTCTCCGACATTCACCGTATTTGCCGCCAAGATATCAAGGCCCAGATTATCTGGTGGCGCCATGTTCGCAAGATAACTGAAAAAACCAAGAACAATGCCACCGAGAAAGATTACTCCGCCGGCAATTAAGGCAACTTTTTTAAGATCAAAATTAAGTTTCAAGATCTGCGGAACTGGTCGAGAAGTTTCATGAATCGGAGCTTCTTCAAGCCATTCTGTCCTTGGTTTCTTCGAAATATTAATCTTGACTTGCGAACTGGCTTCTGTTTCTTGCCGAATTTCCGGATTTTGAGAAAAAATATCTTCCTTTGGCAAAACATTATCGGAAGTCAATTCCGGCGATTCTAAATTATCAAAAGGTTGATCTGTCATGGAATATTAAATTATATCACGCCCAGTATAGGTCACGTTTGTCGAAAATTAAGCCCGACAAAAAACGACCTTATGCCATATAGCTCGCGGCCTGATCTTTAAATCGAAGCGCGATTTTTTTTATCTCTTCCGAAAAAACCGATTTTGCCAAGATATTTCCACCAAGAATTATTTTATACTCATCAAAAAAACGAGCATCAAGATCACGATCAGAAACTTCAGGCAAAAAACCAAGTTGTTTTAAAAATCGAAGCTCTGTCTGGACTTCTAAAAACTCGAAGTCAAGAATCTCGCCCGGAATAAGATGGCTTTCAAGGTAATCCAAAAAAGAATCCCAGATAGAAAAAAATTCGTCATCCGTATCCTTCCCGACAAATCCGTTAATGAAATCAGATAATTTTAGCACCAGAGAAAGAGCCCCTTGATTCTTCTTCAATTTTGAAAAATTCTTTTGCTCAAGCGCCTGGGTCAACTGAAAACTGTTGCCCCTCTCTATCAGCTCCACCCAACAAAGACTCGGTGGCTCAAGGTGGCCGGCCAGCTTTGAGTTCGACTTTAAAATGCTTTTGACAACCGCCTCGATTTTGCCAAAATCTCGGGTCAACAAAGAATATCGACGATCAAATTCGTTGATGTTTTTATAAGACAAAACAAAAGCGTTTGTAAAAGACATAGAAAAACTGAGCGGGATACGAGAATCGAACTCGCCCTTCGTCCTTGGCAAGGACGCGTACTACCAATATACTAATCCCGCCTATTGTTGCAGTAATCCTGCCACGACGGAATGACCCCTTCTTGGTTAAAAAATTTACCCTCACGGATAAATTTCCCATTCTACTAACCGAACTATCACCTATAAAATAAATATAACACAACTCTTTATAAATCATCAACAAAAAGCTAAAATGAAGTGACCAACCTTTTATGAACGAGATAAATCCTATTGTTTTAATTATTCTTGACGGTTTCGGTATTGGGAGAAAAAGTCAAGGCAACCCCGTTACACAGACGGTAACGCCAACTTTTGATTGGTTTAAGCAAAATTTTCCTCATTTTGGCCTACAAGCCTCGGGCATTGCCGTTGGTCTGCCGTGGGGAGATCCTGGCTCTTCGGAAATAGGACACCTGGCCATTGGCACCGGAAGAATCAATTACCAAAACTATCCAAGAATAACCCTGGCGATCAGAAACGGTTCTTTTTTTGACAACTCAATACTTTTCCAAATAAAAAATCACGTTTCTGCAAACTCCTCAACGCTTCACCTTGTCGGCCTCTTATCTTCAGCAAAAACCAACGCTGCGATTGAGCATCTCAACGCCATCTTGGAATTCGTCAAAAACAATAAGATAGAAAAAGTGTTACTCCACATTATCTGCGACGGCAAAGAAACACCGCCCAAGGAAATCGTTAATCTCATCAAAGATCTTCAGGAAACACTCGGCGAGGTGAGAGGAATAAAGATCGCAAGCCTCTCGGGAAGATACTATGCCATGGATTCAAATGAATACTGGGAAAGAACGGAAAAAGTTTTTCAGATGCTCACTCAAGGCGAAAAAATAAAACCAGATGCAAGAACGGTCCTTGAAGAAACTTTTTCAAAAAACATCACTGAAGAATTTGTTGAACCCTGCCTTATCGGAACAACCGAGGAGAGAGAGTCTCTGGTCATAAAAAACAATGATGCCATTCTATTTTTCAACTTCCGAGAAGAAGGCTTAAAACAGCTCGCCGAATCATTCGCCTCGCCAGAATTCAATGCTTTTCCAAGAACCGTCCCTCAAAATCTTTATCTCGCTTCGCTGACAGAATATGAAGGCAACCTACCGATCAAAACAATCTTCAACAAACAGCATATCGAAAACAGTCTGACCGAAACAATATCGCAAAACAATAAAAGACAACTAAAACTGGCCGAATCAGCCAAGGACAAGCTCCTCACCTATCACTTCAACGGCATGGTCAACCGCCAGTTCGCCAACGAACTGAGGATAATCCTCCCTTCAAATAAAATCGAAAAAGATTTCCGGATGCAAACAGAACAACTGACCACACGATTGCTTTCGGCAATGGAAGAAAAAATCTACGACCTTATTGTCATTAACCTTGCCAACGCCGACTGGGCCGGCCACCAAAAAGATTTTGAGATTTCCAGACAGGTCGTCTCGTACCTAGACTCTATTTTAAACAGAATTGCCACGGCTAGTTTGAAACTAAAAACGTCTTTAATCATCACTTCTGACCACGGCAATATTGAGAATATGTTCGACGCCATCACCGGCGAACCAGACATGAGACACAACGACAATCCCGTACCGTTCATGATAATTGATCAAAGATTCTATAGACAAAAAACCGAAAGAGACATCTTGGAAGACGAGAAAAGCATCCGTGGCAGTCTGCCCGATATCGCCCCAACCATTCTTGAGATGATGAACATAAAAAAACCAGAACAGATGACCGGCCAAAGTCTGCTTAAGTTCTGTTCGTCCCGTTAAAAATCACAACGAACCCGTTAATTAACCACGGAAAGAGGGCGTCATGCACCCACCGTCACTCTTACATTAAAATCAAAGATTCTTTCTAACGAGATCCATGATTTTAAAACTTTCGCAAGATTCAAGCGCCACGCTTGACGCGGTTAAAAAAATTCCGGAAAAACCGGGAGTTTATTCATTTTTAGACGGACAAAAAAGACCTCTTTACATCGGTAAGGCCATAAATTTAAAAAACAGGGCTTTGTCCCACGTGCGAAATAAAAAAGAAAATTTATTCAAAAAATCAAAGTTCCTAAGGATAGCGGTCTTCGATTCTGGGGTTGCCGCCTTGATCAAAGAATCAGAACTAATTAAAAAATTCCAGCCGAAACTCAATGTCGTTTTCCGAGACGACAAACAATATTTTCATCTGTGTTTTACTGATGAAGACTGTCCAAGAATCAATGTTTTACACCAGAAAAAAGGGTTTTGCCTTGGCCCTTTCACTGACGGCAAAACTCTAAAAAACTCTTTAAATCTCGTCAGGAAAACTTTCTCGTTTTGCACCTGTAAAACAACTCATCTGCGCCGCTGTTTAAATTCGCAGATTGGTTTGTGTTTCGGTTTCTGCTGTAAAAAATATCAAGTAATGACAAGAGCAGAAAAATCAAAATATCAGGCAAACATCAAAAAAATAAAGAAGATTTTCTCAGGAAAAGACAGATCTTTAAAAAAGGAAATCGAAAAAGTAATAAAAATATCTGTTAAAGATGAAGATTTTGAAAAAGCTCAAATGCTTAAATTACAACTGATTGGATTGGAAAAGATATTTTCTCACCAGGAGTTCCTGAAACAAAGTTACGAACTTGGCCGCGCCAAGCATGACTATAGCCCCGGGGAAGAGTTAAAGAAGCTTACTGGTCTTAAAAAAATAAATCGAATTGAGTTTTATGACTCTTCCCAGCTTCAAGGCTCAAACCGCGTTGCCGCCATGACTGTTTGGGAGCGTGCCGCTTTTAATAAAAATCAGTGGCGTTTATTCAAAATAAAAAATGAAAAAGCCGTTGATGATCTGGCGATGTTAAAAGAAGTATTCGAACGGCGACAAAAACACCCGGACTGGCAAGAACCGAGTTTGATTATTGTCGATGGTGGTAAAAATCAATTAAAAATCGCCCGAAACACGATAAAAGATAAAAAAATCAAAATGCTGGCTTTACAGAAAAACATAAAACACGCCCCTGAACAGCTTTTGATTCTCCAGCCCAACAGAAAATCTGTTAAGATTATCAACTTAAAAAGCATTTCTCACCCTCTAAAAAACTTCCTTGAGGATTTTTCCGCAAAAACCCACGGCTTTGCCGTCCGCTTCCATAGAAAATCAAGGGATAAATTCAAACACGAATAATCACCGGAATCACCATTGGCCGGCGCTGAGTTTTATAATAAAGGAAATCCGAAATCTCATCACGAAGCATGTTTTTCAAGAAATTATCGCCATTGCCGTTTACTTCCGGTACCGCTTGATGAGAGTGGCTTTTCTTTGCGTATTTTTCCACTGTTTCCCTGATTTTCCGTCTGACTTCTTGAATCAATTCTTTGGATTCTTTCATGTAAACAAAACCTCGAGAAATCACGTCTGAATCTTGCTTGAGTTTCTGGGTTTTTTTGTCAATCAGAGAAACCACGACCATGATACCGTCATCAGACATAAGTTGTCTGTCCTTTATCACGAGATCTGGAATATCGCCAATGCCAAGACCATCAACGAAAACATAACCAGTATCAGCTTTCTGCGGCAGCAACCGAGCCTGACCGCGCCTGAATTCCAATTGCGAGCCATTGTCCAAAACAAAAATCTTCTCTTTTTTAATACCGGCGCCAACAGCTAATTTCGCTGCTTCCTTGAGAAAATAATGGTTGGCATAAACAGGTAGGAAATAATCGGGTTTAACCTGTTTCAATATCTCTTGAATTTCTTTAACTCCGGAATGGCCGCTGATATGAACATCTAAAATGTCCGTATGAATGACATTGTCACACTTCCGATAAAGCTTATCTTTCAACTTCTGCACCGTCCGTTCATTACCAGGAATAACCGAAGAAGAAAAGATTATGGTGTCGTCTTTCTTGATCTTCAGATAACGATGTTCGTCATTGATGATCCTGTTCAAAACCGCATTATCCTCGCCCTGAGCACCGGTACAGATAACCACAATTTTATCTGAAGGAAACTTGCCAACTTCAGGAATCGGCACGAGCGTATCGCGATGAGCCTTGATATAACCGAGATCCTTCGCAATGCCAACATTCATCTTCATGCTATAACCATCAAGAAAAACTTTTTTGCCGATACTTTCTGAATACTTGATGATCTCGCCGATCCTGGAAACCTGTGACGCAAAAGTACCAATAATCACTCGACCTTCAGCAGAACGAATAAGACCAAAAAGATTTTCGTACATTTCCTCTTCAGTCACTTTTGAATGCCTGGCGTCAGTCGAACCAAGACTTTCAAGCATCAAAATTCTTGGTGAAGGCAATTTTGCCAAGTGATTGTAAGTCAATGGCGCTCGATTCATGGGATGTTTTTCCATCGTCCAATCTCCCGGATGAATAATCGTCTCGTAAGGTGTCTTTATAATCACGCCGACAGCATCCATAATCGAGTGTTCAACCTCAAAAAATTCAATCTTTAATTTCCCCAAAGTAAGCCTATCTCTAGTTGAATTAATTCTCAAAGTTTTCAATTTCCGAGCTGAGTTTTTCTCAAAATCCTCCATTCTCCTCTTAACCAAGGCCAAGGTCAGATCGCGACCGATGGTCAAAGGATAGTTAAGTTCTCTCAACAAAATCGGCGCCGCGCCAATATGATCAAGGTGGCCATGGGAAAGAATTACTCCTTTGATATTTTTCTCCTTGCCTTTCAGATAACTGATATTGGGAATAACATAATCAATCCCAGGCATATCTTCTTCAGGAAATTGAAGGCCCATATCAAGGATAACAATGTCTGAACCATATTCAAAAACAGTCATGTTGCGACCGACTTCTTCCAAGCCACCCAGGGGAATAATCTTCAAAGATTCGCCCGACTCTGGCTTAACGATTAACTGATTCCCAGTCTTTTTCTGTAAAATCATAAAACTACTTAAATTTTAATTAATTATTTTCCGTGCCCAAGGGGGGAGTTGAACCCCCACGACCTTGCGGTCACTAGCACCTGAAGCTAGCGCGTCTGCCGATTCCGCCACCTGGGCATTGTCACTATCTCTTTTTAAGCTCCTTTTTTAATCTTTCCTGAATTAAATTTTCAAAAGGATCAATCTTATTTATCTCTGCTAGCTTGAAAGAAAGGGCATAGATAAGTGCGAACTGCGACAAAAAATCCCTGATCGCATTTTTCTTTGAAATCTTAAAAATAACAGAATCAATGCCTAGATATTTTCCAAAAAACTTGGCAGTCAAATTGATTCTATTATTGAGAAAACTGTTATCTTCGAGAAAGATCGCGAAAAAACGGTTTCTAAATTTCTTGTTCGTGAAACTGGCAAGATCGTGATGATTGATATCGGGAATTTCACCGCAGAAACACGGCTGTTTTGCGGTTTCATCCACGTTAATCTCCCAAAAATGCGCTAAACCCCTCAGTGAATGCGGAGAATAAACGAGGATAATTTTATTTTTCATTTGCCCGATCAAAGTACTTAATCTTTTTCTCTCCGGGAGCGGGCTTTCTTTAAACGGAACGCTTCCCTTTGAAAAAATTCCCCAGAGCACTCCCAGCATAAAGGGTACAGCTAATCGAGGTGCTAAAAAGTCAGGAATTTCGAAAAAGTTTTTCGGTTGGGAAAGTTTTTTCAACCGACCGCCACGGCTAAAACACAGAGTTTTAATACCGAGTTTTTCCGCTCCGCGAAATACAGACAAAGTTTCTTCTGTGTTCCCTGAATAAGAAAAACAAAAAACCACGGCATCCTTGCCGTCCTTTATCTTCGGCAAAGAGTAGGTTTCGATAATCTGAAAATTATTTCCCGTAAGATCACGAAACAATTCCGCCGCCAATATAGAGCCTCCCATGCCGGCCATAAAAAAACTTGCACGAGAAGAAAAAAGTCCTGATCTCTTGACAAAAACACGCCCGTCCCTGACCCCCAAGTTGAAACTTTCCAGTAATATTTGAATATCTTTCAGGTTCATATTTTAGCGCTTCCAGACTCTTTTTAGATATAAATACCACTCGTTAACCCGTGAAAATCTCACCCCCGAATCAGAAATAAACTCGACCGGAGGAACATGAAACGATTCATCAACAAACCAATTAATTTGTGGCTGAAACAGAAATACTCCGGGTAAATCATTTTTTATCAAAGCGTCGAGTTCCTCATAAGATTCATTGATATCAGCATCTTTGGTTCCTCTAATATAGGAAAGGATCTTGTCAACTTCTTTGTTTTCATAAACGGCGAAATTCAAACCAGGAGAAGATAACTGAGAAGAGTGCCAAAATGGAAACAGATCTGGTTCTTTTCCGATTGGGCTGGAAAGACCCAAGAGCACCATCTGATATGACCTCGTCTGCAGCCTCGAAGAAAACTCATTTACCCCCATTGGTTTCAATATTACGCTGATTCCGACGGCCGCCAAATCAGTCTTGATTCTTTCCGCTACGTTAGTGATTCCGGGTGTATCATGAAAAAGAATTGACAACTCCAATTTTGTAACAGTTTTTGTTTTTGAAGAAAGCCTCTTTTCAAGAAATCCGTCCTCATCTTTATCCTGCCAACCGTCGTCAAGCAATATCTCCTTTGCATTCGCTTGATCAAAGACATCTTTGAAATTTTCGGAAAATCTTTTTAGTGGAATCGCGGAGTCCGTTAACGAACCGGCTCCCGGGAATGATTCAGACAGAACAGCTGTTTTATTTATAGACAAATTAATTGCTTTCCTGATAGAAAAATCTTTCAACAGTTCATTGCTGTTATTAAACAACAAAGAAAAGACCTGAGCTTCAAGAATTTTTTTCATCTCGTAATTTGAAGACTCCCCCGGTAAACTCACGGCCAATCCATTTATCTCTTTTTTCCTAAACGCGCTTAAGGCCGCCGCTTCATCACCAAAAAACTTTAGGTTAAAAGATTCAAGATATGGTCCGGCGTAATATTTATCAAAAGCCACAAGACCATACGAAATCACTTTCCCGTCTTTATCCTGAATGATTTTCTTGAATTTATACGGACCAGAGCCGATTGGTTTTAAATTATATTCAGAAAACACAAAAGCGTTAACCTGCGTATCTTTCCAGATATGCTCGGGCATAATTCTAAAGGTTAGATAAAAAGGGAAGAATCGATAGCTTTTTTTCAAAGTAAATTTCAAGGTTTTATCTGACAAGATTTCAACAGCGATTTCTTTCCAAAAATCTGCCAGTGGATTCTGGAGCTCCTGATTTTTCAAAAGCTCTAACGTAAAAATCACATCCCTTGCTGTCAGCGGCTCGCCATCATGCCAAAATATGTTCTCCCGCAAAGACACCAGAAAAACCTTCCCCTCCTCAAAAAGGGTCATTGATTCAGCCAAATCAGGCAACACCCCTCCTTGTCCGTCTGGCTTATAAAGACTTGAAAAGACCAGGCTCTCAAGAATCTCCTCGGCGTTATTCTGATCAGGAATAACGGGGTTAACGTACCTTGGAAAACTAATGACCGCCTCAGTGTAAACGCCGCCTGATTCTGGGATCAAAACCGTGTTCGAAAAATAAAATCTCGCGGAGAATAAAGACAAACCGATCGTACCGGCAATAATCAAAAAGGAAAAAATAATTTTATCCCTCAGGCCAAGACCAAGAAAACCACTGATCAATCTTTTAAAAGACAGCTTCAAAAAAAAGCTCTTTGACTTTTCCAATAAGGGCAACATTCAGTATTTAACTTTTAGACAATGAGGGAAACTAAAAATCTGCCGTTCGGCAGTTAAACGAAAAACAAACCCACGACGATAGAGACGGCGAAAAGAAAAACAAAAATAATCGAAGCAATAAAAACAGTCTTCTCCAGACCGCGACGGGTAGCATAAAATTCTCCCAGGCCGCCAAAGACACCAGACAGGCCTTCACCTTTCTGCTGCAGAAGAATTGAAACAACCACTAAAACCGAAAGAGTAATCTGGACAATGCTTAAAAATTGTTTAGTCATTTTTCTTTTCTACCATGTCAAATAAATAATTGATAAAAGTGATAATCAAAGTCGTGTAAAGTAAAGCAAGAAAATTGGAAAAACTCAACTGTGGCGCCCAGTAAGTCGCCAACCAAAGCATGGCGGCATTGATGATTAAACCAAAAAGACCAAGAGTAATGAAGACAAACGGCGCCAGAATAAACTCCAAAAACGGCTTCAAAAGAATGTTTAGTAAAGTGATGATTGCCGCGGCTCTTGCCAGATCTAAAAACGCGCCTGAAAAAGAAATACCAGGAATGTAGTTAATGGCTATTTGTAAACCTACAAAATTAGCCAGTAGCCTCAAAAGAATTTTGGCGATTGCTGCCATAAAGATAAACCATGATAGCACAAACAATGAATATAGCAAAGCCGTCATGATGACGGCTTTTAAAATCAGATTTTCCTCTAGTTGGGGATAGGCGGCTAGAGTATTATTCTGGCCCTCAGTTATTGAATCTTGCAATAACCCAAGCACCTAGGCTAATCTAGGGCACAATTGCGAAATTCCTTCCTCAATGTCTGATGTATCACTACTATCTGCCGACGGCGTTTCCTATCTCCTACCGCGGGATCAATGAGGTGTTAACTAGTATGCGGATTCGCAAAGCCCCGATACTATTATTAATAACATAAAGATACGAAAAAGACAAGTTATTGAAACTTAGCTGAAATAACTTATAATCAGGAAATGAATTCAATACTGAAATTTTGGTGGCGAACAATAGTTAAAAACCTCTGGCAATAGAGCTTATTTGCGCGTAATTCTAAAGCTCCCGTCAGGGAGTTTTTTTAATTCATTATTAAGATAAAATATAAACATGAACACAAGATCAACACCAAAAACAAAAAAACGAATTCTCACTGGCGACACGCCAACGGGCAAGCTTCACCTTGGCCATTATGTTGGTTCCTTGGAAAACAGAATCGAACTCCAACACAAGTTCGACACTTATATCATGCTCGCCAACCTTCATGCCTATGCTAATCACTACTATGAGGCCGACCGTATTAACAACGACGGCCACAATGTTGTTCTCGATAACCTGGCTGTTGGATTAGATCCGAATGTGGCGACGATTTTTCTGGAATCAGGCGTACCGGAAATTCTTGAACTTTATTCATTTTTCATGACCATGGTCAAACACTCTCGAGTGATGATGAACCCAACTGTCAAAGATGAGGTCAAATACAAAAAACTTGATCCTTCTGTCGGCTTTATTAACTACCCAATTCTACAAGCGGCCGATATTCTTGCTTTCAATGCCGATTTAGTGCCAGTAGGCGAAGACCAGTCACCCGTGATTGAACAAACCAGAGAGATTGCCAAGGATTTTAACAAGACTTTTGGCAAAACTTTTGTGATTCCCGAAGCTAAAATCGGTAGGGTCGCCAGGCTTTGCGGCACAGACGGGAAGCCCAAAATGTCAAAATCCGGCGGCAACTCGATTTTGCTTTCTGACGACGAAAAAACTCTGAAAGAGAAGGTTATGTCAATATACACTGATCCGAAAAGAATCCACGCCACCGACCCCGGCAAGGTTGCCGGCAACCCGGTGTTTATTTATCACGACGCTTTCAACCCGAATAAAGACGAGGTAGCTGATCTCAAATCAAGATACAAAAAAGGCGCTGTTGGCGACATCGAGGTCAAGCAAAAGCTTTTCATGGCTTTGAATAACTTTCTTGAACCAATCAGGGAAAAAAGAAAATACTTTGAATCCCGACCCAAAGAAACAAAAGAAATCCTGGTTGAAGGCACAAAAAAAGCCAGAAAAACCGCACAGGAAACAATCGAGATTTTCCGTGAAAACTCAAAGTTCCTGGGATTATTAAGATAAAAGCCGCCTGAGTTCCGATGTGTTGATAGCAAAAATCCCGCTTAAGCGGGATTTTTGCGAAGTGTCCTAGAAAATTTACTTTTCTAAACCAATTACGTATTTCTGACCGTTTATTTCTATCTCCTCTCTTACATTTTCTGGTGGTACCTGACGAACAAGTATTGTATTTGTAGATCCAGAAACTTCATACAACTCCATGAAAGATGGTTCATCTACAGAGTAGCGTCTTGCTTTTTCTTGCGGCAAGTACCCTTTTTCTTGCCTTTTTTCTTGAAGAATCCGAATATATTCACGAGCCAGGCCTGCATTCCTTAACTCTTCCGTAATTCTTGTATCAAGTCCAACACCTTCTTCAAAAACAATGCCTTCGGAAAACTTTCTAACAGTTTCCACTTCTTTAACATTAAGTTCTTCGCAAAGAATTTGCTTGGCATCTTCCGAAATATTCATATTTAGCAGCTTCAATGCTTGCAGTGGTTGTCTGACTTTAATGCCGGCCTTGGCGCGCAAAGCAAGTCCTTGTTCGGCAATTTTTCTCACCCGTGTCATCTCTGAAATAATCTTTTCCGAGTCAGAAACAACTGGTAATTCCTGCCATAAACTTAAGTGAACACTCGATTCTTTTTTGTTTATCAACTTGTTGTTAATGCTTTGCCAGATCTGTTCTGCTAAAAACGGCGTGAACGGCGCCATTAACTTTGCCAGTTCCAAAAGAATACCGGCAAAGAATTGAAGATCTTTTTCAAACTGCTCTTGCGACTCTGGTTTTTGGAACCTCTTTCTGGAACGTCGCAAATACCACCGAGACAGATCATCAAAAAACTCTCTCAACAATCTCGAGGCTTCAAAAATTTTGTATTCTGACAAATTCTTATCGACGCCAGATGAAATTACTTCCAGTCTCGACAAAATCCATTTATCAAGCAGATTCTGCGGTTCAAGATTTGATTTTTCTAGAGCGCCAGCCTCGCCAAGTCCGATGCGATTCAATTCGGGAGAATAAAGCTCGAAAAACTTCAGAACGTTCGAAACCGTCATTAATTCTTGTGAGAATACGGCCAGGTCTTTTTCCGAAAACTTTTTGTATTCTCCAGGCGAATTAACCGTATAAAAATACCATCGCAAAGAATCAGCTCCGTATTTTTCTATCATCTGCCAGGGGTCAACAATATTGCCTTTAGACTTTGACATTTTCTCACCATTTTTATCCAAAACATGGCCAACGCAGACAACGTTCAGATAAGACGGACCCAGATCAAGGGCTGTTGAGATCGCCAGTAGCGTATAAAACCAACCACGCGTCTGATCAATGGCTTCGGAAATGTAATCACCCGGGAATGGAAGTTTTTCTCTGATCAATTTTTGGTAATCAATCTTGGCCGGATCATCGCCTTGGTTCATCTGTTCAAACGGAAAATGAAACTGAGCCAAGGGCATGGCACCGGAATCAAACCAAACATCAATCACTTCTTTGACTCGAAGCATCTTCGACCCCACCGCGTCTGACATGCCAGTCGCGTTTGACGCGGCGCATTCCGTGCATTTCAAAAAGATATCATCAACATATGGTCGATGAAGATCAATTTCGTTTTTCTCGTTATAGGGCAGATTTTTTGAAACAAACTCGCGCGACTCTGCCAAACCAAACTTTCTTGACCCAGGAACGCCATGATCATTATTATTAAGTCCAGACCACAGCGTTGAGAGCACGCCTTTGTGCGAAACCAAAGCGATTGTCTGCCCGAAATACTTTTTTTCCAGTTCTTTAAAAAGCTCAAAAGAACGATTGAGAACATCTTGAAAGCTCTCGCCACCTTCAGGCTTAAAACCAAACCAGTCACTACCTTTAAAAGAACTGTCATAGTCTTTAATCGGCTTACCGCTCAATATTCCGGCATCAACCTCTCTTAACCTCTTGTCATAGATTAATTCGGCTTCTGGAAAATTGCTCTTCAAAATTTCGGCGGTCTCTTTTGTTCTTGTTAAATCAGAAACAACAAAAACATCGATTTTCTCCGTAGCGATCTTTTGCGCCAGTCCAATAACTTGTTGTTTTCCGTTTTCGGTAAGATGGTTGGGAATTTTTTGATCACCGGAAAAATCAATTAAAAGATTGTCAATGATTGACTGTGACTCGCCGTGACGAATTAAAAGATATTTATTCTTTGAAAGAGCATGCTCGGAAAAATCAGTCAGTGAACCAACAACGAATTTATGATTGGAATCTTTTTCACATTCCCAGACTGGCAAGGGCGTACCCCAATATCTGTCTCGCGATAAAGCCCAGTCTTTTAACTCTCGCAACCATTCGCCGAAACGGCCTTGCTGGAGATGTTCGGGTTCCCAGTGAATTTTTTTGTTATTTTCAATCAACTTCTGCTTGACCTTGTTCATCCGGATAAACCAAGAACTGTAAGCATAATAAAGCAAAGGAGTTTTGCAACGCCAGCAG
>MHHX01000007.1:0-24235 GCA_001817215.1 Candidatus Brennerbacteria bacterium RIFOXYC1_FULL_41_11
CTGAAAAGAATGAAGTCCTGAAGAAAAATCAACCTCGACTTCGATCAGCAAGGCGTCTACACCAACTGTGGCCGCAGAATAAACTTTTGTGGACATTGAGCCGTATACAACATCCAATTTAGAACAATCTCGAAGTTATAAAAATTAAAACTTTAAGTTTTTGTGTCTCTATTCGGCACAGTTGATGCAGGTCGCGGCAGCGGGGTTGACCTTTAGTCTCTGCCAAGGAATTTCTTTATTGCAGTTTTCGCAGTTGCCGAAACTTTCTGAATCAATTCTTGAAAGCGCTCGAAGAATTTCCTTCAATCTTTGTTCAAGAATATTCTCCAGTGATTTTAACCTGAAGTACTGCTCTTCTTGCGAAGCTTGATCTTCAGGATTAAGTTCTTTTTCGTTCGGCGGCATTAGAGTTTCGTGGCCGCCGACGGACCCCGGGGTTTCTGAGGTGAAAGCACGGAGTTCTTTTTCAATTCGATCTCTTTCATCTATGAGAAGTTTTCTCAACTCCTGTTTTTCAACATCTTTTAACACTAGATATTTTTTACGATTATTTCAAACGCCTTTTCTGACGACGAGATGATCAGTTTATCAGCGACAATGGTGTAAATAAATTTTTGTTGATTGATAATAATCATTCTTGCATCAACATTAGAAATTTTAACACCTCTAAACGTTTCTGTCTTTCTTTTTTCCGGAGGCTGAGGGAGAAAGATGACAGGAAAATACTCTTCCATATTGGCCGTTTCCCAGCTCCTAACTATTGATTTAGCTGTTTCAAGAGACTCCTGTTTGATCGTGAAAACAAGGCTAAGATTTGGCTTATTTCCGGTCTCCCAGTATCCCAAAAGCAAATACTCCTTACCGATTGTTGACTTGAGACTTGAGAGAGAGTTGGGCGAGAGGATTTTTATCAGGTTTTCTCCTGAGAGATATTCACCCACGCCCAGTTTTGGTTCGAAAGATATTAAAGTGCCGATCGTTTGTGGCATAAGCACATTTGACCTCAGTTTTTGGGTTAACTCTTCGACATCAAGCGAATTTAGAATAATAGGGAATTTTTCTAGAGGAGTTTTGAGAGCAAGGATGGGTGCTTCTGGTGAGGGGCTTGGACTTGGGGATTCTGTTTTGGCAGGAGAAGGTGTCGGTAGGTTAGCCAGCGGCTTGTTTATGTTTGGGTAGATCAACCAAAAACCAATACTCAAGCCGATAATCAAGATTAATCCACCACCGAGTCCCCATAAAAGTTTCGGGTTTACAGCATCTTGAGAGTCAGTTTCTTTGATGTCGGCAGGGTTGTCTGGTCGGTTTTGGATCGACTGTTTAATCGACCCAACCTTCTGTTGCTGGGGAGTCAAGGCTTCAATGCCTGACGGACTAGCGACCGAGCGGATTTCTAACGCCGGGGGCGCAATAACAGATTCTTGTTTTTGCGCTTTGAACAGAAAGTTTTCTCTCTCTATCTTAATCTCTTTTTGTTGGATAAAGGATCCGCCCGATTGTTTTAAGCTTTCGAGGTCGCTTTTAAGTGTTCTGATTTTAACGTTGGGGAAGTACTCGTTAATTTCGGCCATGATTAGTGTTCGTGTTATCTTGATTTGTCGCCTGCTTTAAGGATAACCTGATTTTTCCGTCTGGCAATATTTCAATAACTTTAACCGAGATGATTTGGCCGAGCTTGACAATTTCATCGACAGTATTGACTCTTCTTGGCGCGAGTTCAGAGATATGAACCAGGCCCTCCTTGTTTGGAGATAGCTCAATAACGGCACCGAAATCAAGAATTTTTGAAACCTTGCCCTCTAGAATCTCACCCACTTCGTACTCCTTAACAATGCCTTTGATAAGAGCTTCGGCAATGGAGATGGATTCTTTTGTTTCTCCGGTGATATAGATGGTGCCGTCATCTTTAATCTCAACCAGGGCGCCACTCTTTTCAATAATGGCATGAATAGTTTTGCCACCGGAGCCGATAACGCCGCCGATCTTTTCAACGGGGATCGAGATGATAGCTATCTTCGGGGCGTATGGTGAAAGGTCTTTTTTCGGTGAGGCAATTGACGCTTCCATCTTTTCTAATATTTCCAACCTGGCTTTTTTTGCTCGAATAAGAATCTCCGAGATGATTTCTGGTGTGATGCCATCAATCTTGACATCCATTTGCATGGCGTTAATGCCGTCTTTCGTGCCGGCAACCTTACAGTCCATGTCGCCATGATGATCTTCGGGCCCCTGGATATCAGTTAAGAGTTTGTATTCTCCGTTTGATCCGGTCATCAAGCCGATAGCAATACCGGCAACGTGTTTTTTTATCGGTACGCCAGCGTCCATTAATGCCAAAGACGTTCCGCAAACAGAAGCCATCGAAGTTGAACCGTTTTGCGAAAGAATTTCTGTTACCACCCGGATAGTGTAGGGGAACTCTTCACGAGACGGCAGCATCGGCTGGATAGCTTTTTCCGCCAAGGCTCCGTGTCCGATTTCTCGTCTGCCTGGCCCGCGGTTCGGTCCGGTTTCTCCGACTGAATATGATGGAGCATTGTATTGATGGATGAAATGCTTTTCTCCATTAACTTCCATGCCTTGTTGCATCAAGCTGTCTCCAGGAGCGCCAAGGGTAATGATTGAAAGCGCATGGGTTTTGCCGCGAAGAAACATGCCAGTGCCGTGAGTTCTCGGTAAAACACCCGTGAAGATTTCAATATCTCTGACCTGATCGAGTTTTCTGCCGTCAAATCTTTTTTCGTGCTTTAAAGCCGATTCATGTACTAGTTCATCAAGAAGATGAAAAACAATCGATTCGGCTACGGCAAGCTGATCAAGCTTGCCTTTTTCTTCCAAGAATTCCTTTAGTAAATCAGTGGCCTGATCATGATTTTTGTATCCTTCTTGCGGCGTTTCTTTAAAGTACTTATCTTCGAAGTGAGACTTTAAGGTCGAATTAATAAATTCTCTGATTTCTTGGTCGACTTCTGGCTTTTTGATATTAATTTTATCGACTTCGAAATTTTTCAAAATTTCTTCCTGCCAGGAGACTAACTCTTTTATTTTTTCAAAACTGATTTTCGAGATCTCTTCAATCTCATCTTCTTGAGACTCTTTGGCACCGACCTCAATCATGTTGATTTTTGTTTTGATACCTCCCCAGAACGAATCGATTGATGAATTTTCTCTCTCGTCGTAAGTCGGCAGGAGGACAACTTCATTGTTGATTTTAGCCACCCTGATTCCGGCAGCCGGGCCCCTGAATGGAATCGGCGAAAGACTCGAGACGATTGAGGCGCCAAGAAGAGCAATGAAATCAGGATCATTTTCTCGATCGATCGAAAGCACGGTGATAACAATTTGAACCTTTCTCCTGGTGTCTTGGTCGAAAAGTGGTCGTAAGGTTCGGTCCACCAGCCTGCCCGTTAGGATGGCTCCTTCGGTTGGACGAGTTTCTCTCCTGATGAATCTTGAGCCATAGATTTTCCCGGCGGCGTAAAATTTTTCTTCGTAATCAATCATTAAGGGGAAAAAATCAGTGTTTTCGTCTTGTTTTGAAGCCACCAAGGTAATTAAAGCAACTGTTTCGCCATAACGAATTAAACACGAAGCATCAGCATTTTCCGCCAGCGGAGAAAACTCAATTTCGAGATTCCTGCCAGCAAATTCTTTTTTGAACGTTTTTTTGTTCATAGTTTAGCTATTCTACAAATGACGAATTGGTACGAATGTACAAATATAAGAACAAAATATTTTATAAATGAGGTTATGCTTATATTCGTAGATTCGTAAAAATCAGTAGTTTGTAGAGATTAATTATTTTTTTAATTTATTTTGCTATTGGAGCTTTCAATAAAAAGACTCTCGGTTTTTCGGCCAGATCGACAAACTCGTCTGCCGATTCTTTTAATTTTCCAGAAGCACTTTTGGCAAAAGCCATAACCTCGACAAGTTTTCCGTGAGCTTGCAGATATTCAACCAAAGGGATGAAGTCGCCGTCTCCGGTCGCCAGAACAATGGTGTCAACGGACGGTGAAAGCCTGATAGCATCAACCGCCATGCCGACATCCCAGTCTGCCTTTTTGAATCCGGAAGCATAAACCTGAATATCCTTTACCCTTAGCTCGATACCAAGATTTTTCAGAGCATCGAAAAACGCCCCTTCGCCACTGATAACTTTTCCTTCGACATTGTCTTCGCTGGTGTCAGCTTTGACGACGTAGGCAAAAACCCTGACGAGCTGTCTGTCGCGGATAGCGTATTTTATAAGATTTTCAAAATTTACCCTGGCTTTAAAAAGATTTTTTGCTGAGTGATAAAGATTTTGGACGTCGATAAAGATCGCTATCCTTTGCGCAGAATGTGTTTTCATTGATTTTTTCCCAAAGTTATAATAGTTGTTCTTCAACAACTATTATAACGCTTTTTTAGAGTTAGAAACTTAGTTTCACAACCCAAGAGTTTTAGCCAGCTTGGTGTATCTTTTTGGGCTATTGGCTTTTAGCCAGTTTGAAAGACGTTTTCTTTGAATGACCATTTTCAGAAGGCCCCTTCTTGAGGAAAAGTCTTTTTTATGATCTTTTAAATGAGTGGAAAGTTCGATGATCCTGGAGGTCAAAAGAGAGATCTGAACTTCGGGGGAACCAGTATCTTTTTCGTGAGTTTGCGACTTTGAAATAACCTTATTTTTCAGTAGCTTCTTTAACATAGGGGCATTATAGCATGATTTTTCAGGATTTCCACCCCGCAACAGTGTTGGGTGATTCTATTTTTGTGATTAAGATCTTTTTTCTTGTCACCAGTTGTCGCAATTGCGACAACTGGTGACAAGTCTTGGCGAAGACATATCAATGATATTTATTTGAATATCTGTCATAACCAGTTAAAATGTTCTTCATTGCGGGTGTAGTTCAATGGTAGAATGCGACCCTTCCAAGGTTGAGATAGGAGTCCGATTCTCCTTACCCGCTCCGCATACATTATTAATGGAACGATCTACTTTGTTTTATTACGTTCAACCCTGCTTGTTATTAAATTATTTTTTATGTTAAGAGTCAGAAACAAAAAAGTCATTTTGGAACTTTTACAAGGAGAGGTTGTTTTTGAAAAGCTGGTCGTGGCGGAAAATCTTGACCAAGATGATCTGACGAGAAAAATTGTTTCCCAGGCAAGAAGCATGAATATTTTGATTGAGACAATCCCTCGATCAAAAATGGAAAAAAGAAGAACCGGCCAAAGCCACGAAGCGATTATTGGTTTTTTGAAGTCCCCAAGGACAGTCTCGATCAAGGATCTGTTTGATAATCTTTATGGTCAAGGCAAAGAACCTTTCTTCTTGCTTTTAAACAAAGTTGATTTTCCAAATAATCTCGGCGTTATGATCAGAGCGGCCTTTGCCGCTGGTATTAATGGCGTCATTTTTCAATCGTTGACGGAAGAGTTTTTTAATGAAGACGTTGTGCATTTCTCTATGGGAACAATCGTTAGGATTCCTTTGATCAAGATGAGTATTTTCGAAGCCTTAAAAGAACTAAAGAAAAATAATATCAAAACTTTCGCCTTACAGATGGGCGGCAGGGTTTATTTTGAAGAGGACCTTTCTGGTCCGGTGGCGTTTGTTTTGGGTGCCGAAAAGCAAGGTGTTTCAGATACGGTTTCCAGTCGTTGTGATAAAAAGCTGTCCATTCCAATGTCGAGTGGCATTGATTCTCTGAATGTCAGCTCGGCCGCATCAATTGTTCTTTATGAAAAAGTCAGGCGAGAAACCTTAAGGATTAAAAAATAATTTAATAATATGAAAATTAAAATAGCTTTGGTTTGCGGTGGGCCATCGTCGGAACACGAAGTGTCTCTTTGGAGCACGACCGCGATTTTGAAAAACATTAATCCGGATAGATACGAGATTTTTGTTTTTTACATTGATAAACAGTTGAATACCTGTTTTTTTCCGGCTCAATCAGGCGATGGTCTGGAATTACCACAAGATAAAAATCTTTACCTGCCGTTTTTGGAAGGCATTCAGAAAAATCTTAAATCCGTTGCGAAGGCTGTATTAATGGGCATTCACGGTGAGTTTGTTGAAGACGGCAGGTTGCAGAATATTTTTGATTTTTTCGGTATTAAATACACTGGTTCCGGCATGCAATCAAGTGTTTTAGCCATGGATAAATATTCGTCGACCAACTTTGTGCAGAAAGTCTGTGGCGTAAAAATTCCAGAAGCGATAATTTTTAATCCAGATAATATTGGAGTTGATCTTCGGGGCACGATTTTTCCGGTAGTTTTAAAACCAAACGATGCTGGCTCAAGCGTGGGGGTGAAGATTTTAAAAACCCAAGAAGCATTGGAAACAGAGATCGAAAGATTGAAAAACGATTCAAAGTTCGATTACTGGCTTTTGCAAGAATATATTTCTGACGCGATCGAACTGAGCTGCGGTTGTTTAGAAAAATCGAATAAAGAAATGGTTAAGTTGCCGCCGATCGAGATTATTCCTCACCGAGCGGATTTTTTCGATTACGACTCGAAATACCAAAAAGGTGGATCGCGTGAGATTACGCCGCCGGAAAACGTCTCAAAAGAAATTTCCGATAAAGTTAGCAACTTGGCCTGCAAAATACATCGAGTTTTGCGTTGTAAAACATATTCGCGTTCGGATTTTTTGGTTCGGGGCAGGGAGATTTACTATCTCGAAACCAATACCCTGCCGGGTATGACTGCTACCTCACTTTTGCCGCAGGAGGCCAAGGCTGCCGGGATTTCTTTTTCCGAACTGATTGATTTTATTATTGAGAATTAATTTTTTCTGGATTTTATAATCGTTCCTGGTTCTTTTGCTTGATACCAAAGCAACTCAAACACCTGTTTTTGTAGTTGGGCAATATCTTGATTCTGGATCTCAACACCGAAGATCTCGCCTTTATGCCAAGAATAAAAAGCGACGACGTCGTTGTAGACGATGAGATCGTGGTTGATGTTAACCTTACGCGCCGGAAGATATCTTGCTCGATAGAGTGCGAAAACTTTCAGGTTTTTTGTGAGTCTCAGATTCTTTTCTGTTAAATACTTATCATTATCCGACAAGAGATCGCGATTTTTTATTTTTCTTAACCATCGTTCTTCTCGGTATTTTTTAGCGAATTTTTTATCAGTGCTATCTTCGTAAGCCAAAAATGAGTATCCCAGAATTTCTCTTGCTTTAAGCGAGTTCCATAAGAGTTGTTTTATCCCATCTTTCCCCTTGAAATAACTTATTTGAGTCTTGCCTTCTTGTGGCGCATTTTGTGGTGTTAGTATTTTTTTAATAATAGGCAAAGAAGACCCTAGCTCAAAGGCCTTTTGTTTCTGATCTTTTACCAAAAGCTCAAGATGCGAGAGATCAGAAGCTCTGACAAGTTTTTTCTTATCTTTAACAATCTCTTCAATCAGCCCAAGCCTTCTTAACTGCCCGCATATTCTGTAGGCATTGGTTCGTGGGACGTTGGTGTTTTCCGAGATAAACAGCATGGAAACAGCTCTTCTGTTTTTTAAAAGTAATTGGTAAACAGTTGATTCATAGTTGGATAATCCCAAGGACTGGAAAAACTCCACTACCTTATTCTTGTTTTCTAGATATTTGTCCGCCATCTGGACGTCAGTTGTTTAAATTATTACCTCTATTGTAAAATATACTCAATAAAATGTCCAGTGTGTGGACATAGAATCAAAGGAGGCAGAGATGTCAGATCAATTTGCAAGTTTTCGACGACAGATTGGCGAAACAATGGTTGGTTTCAGTGGGAATTTCGAATGCCCTCAGGGATACTTGATTCCCGTGACGACGATGATGGGTGTTCTTGGTTTTAACGAAGACAGGGATCTTCGTCGCGGCCGGGCTGATTTTGGAGCCGGGCAAAGAACATTTCACCACGAAAGGGATTCATCTAAAATAATCGTTGTTTCGACAACCGACAACTCTAACAATGATTTCTCCGGCGAGTTAGTTCTGGTTGTTGGAGATCATGCTCGCGCCAAAAAAGCATTGGCAGAGTTCGGTCAACAAGGCGGAGTTCTGCACAATGTCGTGTCTGAAGATGGTTTCTCTCTTGTCCAACTGGTAATTGCCTGCTTTTCAATAAAGTTCATCGAGAAAGGATAAACGATTATCAAAATAACAGCCTGATTAAAGGCTGTTATTTCTTTTACTACGGCTGATACGAGCACCATTCTGTGCTCACGCCCTCGTAGGTATAATTTGTACTTCCCATTACCGTTATTTTTATGGGCATAACAATAGCGCCGTCGTCGAGAATCCATAATACATCGTTATTCATCTCCAGCGCGCCCTTGGGATGTGCGTCGCAATTCGCATCTCCCTCTGAGCTAACGAATTTTGCGTACAGGATTATCGCACTTGTTGTCTCTATTATTACTCCGTGTTTCTTTGCCCAATCGTAGTTGACATTGATTGTTGTGTCGCGAGAGATTCTTATCTTTACGTATCCTGACGCCCCCATGGTTGTTTCTGGGGGTAGCATCACCATCTTGAAAGAAAAATCAGTTGGTATTGCCGTTGCCGATGGTAAGGGTGTTGGCGGCCACGCCACAGTTGGTTCGCCCATCGCAGCCAACGTTGCGTTGACATTCTTTACGTGCTCATCGGCACTCAGCGTTGGTTTTGGACCGCACGCGGTCGCGATGATCACCATAAGCAAAGAGGTGAGTAACAGTTTTTTGCGTCTCATAATGTCTCCTTTATTTTATTTATAAACGACTCATATCGATTTTGCAAGTGTTTTCGTTTGTATCGTTAGAGATAAAGTTGTTCTCGATCTTTTGATGCTTTTTTAAAGGTTTTGTTGTTGGATTCATTTTTTATGTTAAAATAAGTGAAATCTTCGGATTTTTCGTGTTTTTATACTGTATACTAGATAGTTTCCATAAAATATCTTTTACTTTTTATGATTATCACCTGGCATGGTTTGTCTTGTTTTAAAATCGAGACCAATGATCTTATCATTGGTATTTCGCCGTTTGCGAAAAACGAAAAGCTCGGCATTCAAAAAGCGCCTCGGTTTAAAGCCCAGGTTCTATTATTGTCGTCACCAGCCGACGAACTTTATAACTATACGGGTTCAATCGATGGCGTAGCTCAAAACTTTGATTCTTCGGGCGAATATGAAATTAGCGGCTGTTTTGTCTACGGCGTTCCTGGTCTGGCAAAATTTTCAAAGGACAAAGATAAACAAAACACAATCTTTGTGGTTAAGTCGGAAGGCCTGTGGCTTGGTCACGTCGGAGCTTTTTCCGGCTCATCTGTTTCTGACGAGGCTATGGAAAAATTACAAGGAGTTGATGTTTTATTTCTGCCCGTTGGCGGCAAGGGCGTTTGCGATGCTTCGCAAGCGGCCAGCCTTGTAACGCAGATCGGTCCGAAAATTGTCGTGCCGATGCATTATGAATTTTCTGGTTCAAAAATGAAACTAGATTCTCTGGATAAATTTATTAAAGAGATTAATCTTAAGCCCGAAGAGTCAGAAAAGCTTTCTTTGAGATCAAGCTTTCAAGACGAGGAAAAAACTCGCCTAGTCGTCCTTAAACCGCAAACACTCTGATGTTTTACAAATTTTTTGATTATCTTAAAGATTTGAAGAAGGGATCGAAGAAAACTCGACGGGCGTTTTATATCTGGACGATTCTTGCGGTTGTGCCGCTGGTGGCCTTCTTATTTGTTTTTTCAATGAAAAGCGGAGTCAGAAACGCCTTGTCTAGTCCGGAAAGTGGATTAACCTTGGGCGAACAAGCAACTTCGGTTTTCAAAGATTTTTTCGGTGACGTTTGGCAAGGAGCGGGATTGATTTTTAAAAATACCTCGGAATTTTTTAGGTCTGAAAAATTCTTAAACATGTTAAGATCTGTTTTCGGCGGACCGAAGATAGAGGTTCTGGAACCTGGTCCGGAAATTAACTTACCAATAGCAGAGTGGTGATCATTGATGAAGGATAAGAACACAGAACAATCTAAACCAGTTCAGCAGGATATTCGTGAGCGCGGAATTTTAGTCGAGATGCGAGAGTCTTATCTTGCTTATGCTATGTCGGTTATTGTGGCACGAGCTTTGCCAGATGTCAGAGACGGTTTGAAACCGGTTCAACGCCGTATTTTGTATGCGATGAATGAAATTGGCTTAAGACATAATGCTAAAACCGTGAAGTCCGCAAGAGTCACTGGTGAAGTTATCGGTAAATTTCATCCTCACGGAGACATGGCAGTTTACGATGCCCTGGTGAGAATGGCTCAGCCTTTCAGCTTGCGTTATCCCTTAATTGTCGGCCAGGGAAACTTTGGTTCAGTTGATGGCGATCCGCCGGCAGCTATGCGTTATACCGAGGCCAAGCTTTCGCAGGCCTCGGAAGAGCTTTTATTGGATATTGATAAAAATACAGTCGGATTTAGGCCGAATTATGACAATACCTTAAAAGAGCCAGTGGTCCTGCCTTCAAAAATTCCGAATCTTTTGATTAACGGTTCCATGGGAATAGCGGTTGGCATGGCCACAAATATTCCGCCCCATAATCTTTCAGAAGTGGTTAGTGCTATGCAGTATTTCCTAAAGAATCCGAAAGCCACGACTGAAGAGCTTTTTAAGATTATCAAGGGTCCGGATTTTCCGACCGGTGGCATCGTCTACGATAAAGATCAGATGCTCTCGGCCTATAGCACCGGCAAGGGATCTGTGTTGATCAGGGGAAGAGCAGAAATCCTGCCACATTCACGTCGCGGTTCAGTTGCGGTCAAAGAAGGCTTGTATGATATTGTTATCACTGAGATTCCTTATGAAGTCAATAAAGCATCAATGATCTCAAAGATTGCTGAATTGGTGGAGTCAAAGAAAATTGACGGCATCAAAGATATCCGCGACGAATCTGACAAGGACGGGTTGCGCGTGGTGATTGAACTTAAATCACAGGCTCAAGCTCAGAGAATTTTGAACCAGCTTTATAAATACACTGATCTTCAAAAGTCTTTTCACCTAAACATGGTAGCTTTGGTTGACGGCATTCAACCCAAAACCCTGTCTTTAAAAGAGTTTTTGGATGAGTTCTTGAAACATCGGAAAAATGTGGTTTTCCGCAGAACAGAGTTTGATTTGGAAAAAGCCAAAGAAAGAATTCATATTCTCGAAGGCTTGGCGATTGCTCTGGATCATATCGACGAGATCATCGCTTTAATCAGAAAATCTCAAGATAAAAATAATGCCAGAGAGAACTTGATGAAAAAGTTCAAGCTTTCTGACAGGCAATCAGACGCGATCTTGGCGATTCGGCTCGAGAGTTTGGCCAGACTTGAGAGAGAAAAGATATTCGATGAACTGAAAGATAAACGGAAATTAGCAAAGGATCTCCAAGAGATTTTGGAGAACCCTAAAAAGATTATTGCTGTGATTGATGCCGAGCTGTCAGAGGTCTCGACGAAATATGGAGACAAAAGGAGAACGGCAATTATTTCCGAGGCTGTTCAGGAATTTAAGGAAGAGGAGTTGATAAAAGAAGAACAAGCGATTATCTCTCTTTCACGCGAGGATTATATCAGAAGAATCAATCCGGAAAGTTTTCGTTTACAGAAACGTGGCGGCAAGGGCGTGGCTGGATTCGAAACGAAATCCGATGACGACATTCCGCAGTTGGTCAGAAGCTGTTCGACTCATGATCTTTTGCTTTTTTTCACCAATACCGGTAAGTTATTTTACGTTAAGGCCTATGAGATTCCTGAATCCGGTAAGCTCGCGCGCGGTAAGCCGGTGAATAATTTTTTGAATATTTCCGGTGAGGAAAAAATTGTCAGTTTTATTCCTTACCACGAGAAACAGACTCAATTTCAGTACCTGGATCTGGTGACTAAATCCGGTTTGGCAAAAAAAATAAAGATCTCGGATATTTTGGGAAAGAACCGAAGAAACGGCTCTCGCATCATTGGTTTACAGAGAAATGACGGAGTGATGGCGGCGGGTTTTTCTTCCGGGAAAGACAACATCGTTCTGGTTTCCAGGTCTGGTCAACTGATTAGTTTTCCAGAGGGCGATCTTCGAGTTCAGGGTAAGGCTGCCAAGGGCGTGAAGGCCATGGGTCTGAAAAAAGGAGACGAGATCATCAGCATGGGTATTGCCAATAAAGAATCTTTTAAAACCCAGAAGCTTTTGGTAATTATGAAAAGGGGTTTTGGCAAAATGAGTTTGATCAAGGATTTCCGTTTGCAGAAACGCGGCGGTTCGGGGGTGAAATCGGCGAATGTCAACGAGAAAACTGGGGAGATGGTAATGGCTAAAATTATTGATGGCGAGCAGGACCTGGTGATTATCTCAGCCGACGGGCAGACACTAAAGCTGGAACTGGCCGGTGTGCCGGTGATCGGCCGTGGCACACAAGGGGCAAGATTGATAAAGCTTGATAAAGATGATAAAGTGGCAGCCGCTGTCTGTTTTTAATCTGGTTATTTATTTTTTTATTCGCTTAACGTCTCGACGGCTACGGTTTTCTATTTCGAAAACTTTTTAAGACAAATTTGAAAAACGAATTTTAAATGATTATTTATTCGTTATGAATTACGATTTCAAAAAACTACCAGAATCAAAGATCGAACTGAAAGTTTCTCTGTCTGAAGAAGAGTTTGGACCTTTTCTGGATAAGGCTCTAGAGCACTTGGCCATACACGCCGAGCTGCCTGGTTTTCGTAAGGGCAAGGCCCCTAAAGAACTGGTTTTGCAAAAATACGGAGAGTTTGCCGTGTTTGAAGAAGCGGCTGAAACAGCTATCAATAATACTTTTTTAAAGATAGTCGAAGAAAAGAAACTGGAGCCGATTGGTAAGCCAGAGGTTGCGGTCAGGAAGCTTGCCCCGAAAAATCCGTTCGAGTTTGACGTTGTTTTTGAGATTATGCCCGAGGTGAAAATCTTAGAAAAATATAAAAACGAGCTGAAAAAGCTGAAAAAAGAAAGAAAACAAGCAATTTTGGATGAAAAAGAAACAGAGCAGAGCCTTGCCTGGCTGGCAAGATCGCGAGCCGAGTTTATTGAATCTTTAGAGCCGGCAAAAATGAAAGATTGGTTGACAGCAGATCTCCTACTGAACCATCAGGGCAAGCCGGTCGAAGATGGCCGACAAGATGGTTTTAGGTTCTGTCTCGAAGATGGCTCGCTTTTCCCAGGATTTGCAGAAAAAATTGTCGGTTCCAGAACAAATGACAGGGTTTGTTTTTCTTTGAAAGCACCGGATAATTATTGGAAAAAAGATATTGCCGGCAAGGAGATTGATTTTGATGTTTTTGTGAAAAAAATTGAGAGCGAGAAATTACCTGAGCTTGATGATAATTTTGCTCAATCCTTGGGTAAGTTTAATAATTTTCAGGAGTTGAGGAAAAATATTGAGGACGGTCTTCTTAAAGAAGTTGAGCAAAAGGCCAGAGAGGGTTTTCGTTTGCGGTTGCTTTCGAGAATCAGCGAACTTTCCGAGATAGACTTGCCGAAAATTTTAGTTGATCGTGAGAAACACAATATGCTACACGAACTCAAGTCTTCGATTGAAAGCAATCACCTTGACTGGCAGGGGTACTTGTCCCAGATCAAAAAGACTGAGGAAGAAATCACATCGGAGTTTGACGATAAGGCTAGGGAGAGACTGAGATTCGCCTTGATTCTTGAGAAGATTGCTGAGCAAGAATCAATTGAGCCGACTGAAGAAGAGGTTGAGAACGAGGCTAATAAAGTTTTGGCACAGTTTAAAAACCTTAAAGAAGCCGAGAAATCAATTGACGCCTATCAATTAACTGCCTATACTAAAGGCATATTAAAAAATGAAAAAGTTTCACAATACTTGGAAGAGCTCGCTCTGGCAGAATAGCCAGAACAAGTTTTCGGCAGATAATGGGATGGGGGATGGTGGCTCACCGATGTCTCAGCTCGTGCCAATGGTCGTTGACAAAACTCCGTTTGGTGAAAGGGCCTATGATATTTATTCGCGGTTGCTAAAGGAGCGGATTATTTTTTTGGCCGGTCCGATTGACGACGCGGTGGCCAATACGGTCATTGCCGAATTGCTTTTTTTGCAGTTTGAAGATCCAAGCAAAGATATTACTCTTTATATCAATTCACCAGGTGGCGATGTTTCTGCGGCCCTGGCAATTTACGATACGATGGAATTGGTTAAACCCGATGTGGCGACAATCTGTATTGGTATGGCAGCTTCAGCCGCAGCCATTCTTTTGGCGTGTGGTGCTAAGGGTAAGCGTTTCGCCTTGCCCAATGCCGAGATCATGATCCATCAGCTTTGGACGCCGGGTATTGCTGGTCAGGCTTCAGATGTTGAGATTATGACAAAACAGATCTCAAGGATCAAGAAAAGACTGAATCAAATTTTGGTTGATAGGACGGGTCAGTCATCGACGAAAATCGAAAAAGATACTGATCGAAACTTTTTCATGAGTCCAGATGAAGCCAAGCAGTATGGCATTATCGATAGTATTTTGGAAGCAAAAAAGAAAAGTAAGAAATAACCTGGTTTAACAAAAACTCTCCGTCGCAAACGGAGAGTTTTTGTATTTTTGGTTTCGCTGTCAAAGAAGTTTTACGAAATCGATACCAGATATGATGTCCAACTCTTCAGACTTTTTCCGTGTAGGTTTCAATCAATTTTTTATAAAACCAGAAACTGTTTCGTGGCAGGAACTTCATTTTTTTGTAATCCATGGCTAAAAGACCGAATCTTGGTTTTTTACCCAAGGCCCATTCAAAGTTATCCACTAAGGACCAGTGGAGATAGCCGATAATCGGAGTTCCTTGCTCGAAAGCCCGGTGCAGCCAGCGGATATGTTCTTTAAGAAAATTTTCTCGTTTCTTATCAGTGTCATCGGCAATACCGTTTTCCGTGATCATGATCGGCTTTTTGGCAATACTGAAAGCCTTTTTCGAAACCAGATAAATGCCCTTGGGGTAGATTTCCCAACCAAGATCTGAACGGTCTTTTGATTTTTTGTTATCTCCAGCTACCTGATAAGGAAGATTGATAATATTGTGGAAATAATAGTTGATACCAATAAAGTCCAGTTCATTTTTGAGTCTTTTCAGAAATCCCCAATCAGAAAAATTCTCAAGGAAGTATTTAACCAAATGGTTAACCGGATTCCAGGTGTTTTTGATCTCGTCTGAAGAGAGATTGAAGGCTGAGCTGACAAAATTTATTTTTGTTTTTAAAATCGAAAAAGCAATTTGGTGGGCCCGAACAAGAACCTCTCTGACCTTGATGGCATCAAATAAGGCAATGCCTTTTTGTGGTGGCCAATCTGCTTCAAGATATGACTTAAAAATATAGACTCCGGGTTCGTTTAGGGTGATCCAATACCTTATTTCGTGTCCAAGTTCTTTCTGCGCCTTTTTTACGTATTTTTCAAAATAAGCCAAAGCCTGAGGGTTTAACCAGCCACCGGTTTTAGCCAACCATTGTGGCAGTGTAAAATGCCACAATGTAACTACGGGCTCAATCCCCTCTTTTCGAAGATCTCTGATAATCTCGCGGTAGCGTTCAAAGGCTTTTGCGTCCCACCTGTTCTTTTGTGGTTGGATCCTTGCCCATTCAACTGACAGACGGAAACAATTCATGCCTCCTTGTTTTAGATATTCAAAATATTCAGGGTATCTATTCCAAAAATCACAGGCGGGGCCGGAACGTTCCCTTTTATTTCTTATTTCCCAGTACCACCAATCAGAGTGCTTATTACCTCCCTCTGTTTGATAGCTTGATGTTGCCGATCCCCAAAGAAAAGATTTTGGAAATTTGATCATAAATTTTGTCGCCTTTCTCTGATAAAAGCAAACCATTCTTCAAGAATCTTGATCATTGTTTTGAAGGGAGTTTCGATCAGAAAATCGAAAATGAAAGCGGTGAGATTTAAAGAGGAGATACCCTGGGAAATTATTTTACCGATCTCGATGATCGGGAAAAAGAAGAACTCAACGATGATCGTGACCAAATGATCTCTTTCTTCAACGGCGGCCAATTCATTGGCTGTTTTTCTCAATCTGATAGCAAAAAAACTTATCAAACTCAGGAACAGGATAAAGATGGCGCTATCGACAACATTAAAATTGAAGAAATTGAAAAATTTATTGAGAATCCAACCGGTAAAAAACACATTCAATCCGTAAATGCTCCAAAGGATGAGTTTTGTCGGCCATGATCGCTGTTGTTTATTTCTGACAATATCGAGCGGGGGCATTTCTTGACCGTAGCGGATCATTTTTTGGAATTCTGAAACGATTTTCAAAAAATTTTGTTCTTCTCCGGGCATTTTAATGATTAATGAGGAAATGATCAAAATTATTGGCGGAATGAGTGTGTTGATGCCGAGAATCAAGTAGTTGATTCGCCCTTCGCGCCAGATTTGAAACGGGATTTCAATGGCGAACAGAAGTATCATCTTTGTCAAGATTATGAAGATGATTGCCCTGATGGTGGAGGTTTGCAGCTTTTCGCGTCCTTTTTGATAATGTGAGTCATAGATTTCTTTGAGTTTGTTTTCAAGAAGTTCTGGATCGTTAAGAATTCTTTCAGCGCCTTCCTTTTCCTGTGAGATCATGTCTTGAAGCATGAAAATGAAAAGACTCCGTCTTTTCATAACTTGGTCAAGATCCTTTCTGAATCCGTACCCTAAGGATTTCTGAAGTTCTTTCTTAAGTTCCGGAAGTTCTGCGCCGAATTTGTCGATTAAATCTTTCGGATTTTCAAACCACTCTTCGTATTTTAAGCGAAAAATCTCATATTGTTCCATTAATTCGTCGGCTTTGAGAAAGTTTCTGAAGACCGAAAGGTAAAGTTGCTGATCGAATTCTTCTCCGGAGATTTCCGGTGAGGTAGTTGTGCTTTTTTTGGTGACGTTCCAGAAATAATTAATGAAACTTCTGTCTAGCTTGTTTTCCGAGATAAGTTCGACGATTTCCAAAGCGGTGATTCCGAGAAACCACTCCTCGTATTTGTTATTCTGTTTTTCTTCAAGATTAAACTTCTTTTCGAAGATCTCTGCTACTTGACGATATTTTTTTAGGATTTCGTCAATTTCGTCGGTTTTGTTTTCTGGAAAGGAGTCGTTTTTGAGATAGTGGCCACGAATGAGTTCTTCAACGAGTTCTCGGCCGATCTTTTCTTTAGCGAGAATTTCGAAAAAACGGCGCTTTAAAATCCTCAGAACGGCGTCTTTTAACCAAAGATGTTCTTCTCGGTATTCAAGTGCGTTCCGGATTTTTTCGTAAAGAAATTCTATTCCAGAAGTCAGGTTGGAAACAGAAATTTGGCTTGTCGTAAATTGATCCGCGGTCTTTTGGTTGTTTTTTTGCGCGATTTCTTCCAGAAGACTCTTTGTCTCAAAGGACAAATCTTTCATGTTTTTTTATATCTCTTTTGTTTTTTCTTCGGCTGCCTCGGCCTTATCTGTTGTTGGTGTCTCGCTTTGACCGAACTCAACTGTTTCTTCCGGTCGCGCCTGTGATCTGATCTCGATTCTCCAGCCCGTAAGTTTGTGGGCTAGGCGAACATTTTGACCGCTTTTGCCGATAGCCAATGAAAGTTGGTCTGCCGGCACTAGAACACGGGCTTCTTTGTTGGGCCTGATTTCGACACTGGTGATTTTTGCCGGTGCCAGTGAGTTTGAGATGAAGTTGGCCGGATCTTCTGACCAGAGGATAATATCGATTTTTTCATTACCAATCTCATTCATAACCGTTGTGACGCGCGTGCCTTTTTGTCCGACGCAGGAGCCGATTGGATCAACACTCTCGTTGTTTGACGAAACTGCGATTTTTGTTCTTTCCCCAGCTTCTCTGGCGATTGATTTTATCTCAACAACGCCTTCGCTTATCTCAGGGACTTCGTTGGCAAAAAGTTTGGCAATGAGTTTTGGATGCGATCTTGAAAGCAGTATTGAAAGACCCCTGGTCCCCTGATCGACAGAGAGAATGTAAAATCTGAACTTATCTCCGGGACGGTACCTTTCTCTGGGGATGCCTTCTTCGCCGAACATGATGCCGACAGACTTGCCGATATCAACAAAAATATTTTTACCGTCAAATCTTTGAACGGCGCCAGAAACAATCTCGCCCTCTTTGGTTTTGTAAAAATTATAAAGAGTTTCTTTCTCGGCCTCATGAAGTTTTTGGAGTATGACTTGTTTCGCGGTTTGGGCGGCAATGCGGCCGAATTCGGTTTTGTTTTCCAAGGTGAAGTCGAGCTCTTCGCCGGAAAAAATTTCCGGTTTGATTTTCCGTGCATCTTCAAGCATGATGTGCCTTTCCGGATTGAATCTAACCTTACGATCTCCTTCTTCTTTTGTCTCTTCTTCGTCTTCTTCAAGAATCATTGACGAGTCCAGAACTTGTTTTACCTGAGAGAACTCTGTTGCCCCGGTGCGGAGATCTAGGCGACATTTAACAACTTCGTTTCTCGACCGATATTCTTTTTTATAGGCATGAGCCAGAGCGGCCTCAATAATTTCTTTGATTCTTTCTTCACCAAGCTCCCTTTCTTCAGCAATTTGTTTTGCGGTGGTCAAAATTGTTTTTAGATCAAACATATATTTGTAGATTTAAAGCCAGTTTAATTCAATAAAATTTTCCGCCGTCGGGCGGAAAATTAACAATAATATATCTTAACACGCAAGCCGCGACAATGTCAAACAGAATTGTTTTGATTCCGATTAGCCGCCGAGGGCATCTTCAATAACCAAACCAATACCCTTGGCCAAGAGGATAATAATGAAACCAAAGATGGCATAGAGAATGGTCTTGTAGCCACTGGAAAATTTTGCCGGATCGCCTCCTGAAGTGATCATTAGTAAACCGCCGTAAATAACGGCGCCAGACAAAAGCGGTACCGAGATGATCAAAATGAAGTTAATAATGGCGTTAATAACACCGGGAATGGTGGTGGCATTGATTGGATTGGGGAAGCTTACGGCTGACGCGGATAGCGTTAACGTCAGTCCAAGAAAAGCGAATAAAATAATGATTTTTTTCATGATTATTTGAGGTTTAATTTATCGAAAAATTAACAACTAATTTTCCACCAATTTGCTGATCCTCCCAAGAGCCACATAATAGTATTAATGATCGCCCAAGAAATTAAAATTATAATCAGACCAACAACAATCTTGCCGATGCCTTTTAAGGCTTCCTGGACTTTTCCTGGATTGCCGCCGGTAAAATACATGTCGAGGCCGTATTTAGCAATCAAGATTACGGCTCCAAGAAAAGCAATGCCGATAATGAAATAGAAAGTAGTCTGTATGGTCGCAATGAAATCGCACCAGCCGCAGATGGTTGAGTCGTCTGGTCCGGTTGGGATGCACTGAACTAGAGCTGCATTGGTTGGCATGGCTAAAGAAACGAACAGGAGAAAGCAGACAGTAAGAATAATATTTCTTTTCATGATTTTATTTTATCACGTATTTCGTCTTGCCAAGCCTGGTCAGATTGATTTCTTGAAAAGCTCGTCAATCTCATTTGCCATATCGCTGACGATGTTGTTCAGAGATTTTCTGTCAGAAAGGGCATCTGTTATGCCTCTTTTGAAGATACTTTCAACGACGTTTGTTTCTGGCTGGGGCCAAGAAACTGCGGTGTAGGCCTGTTTTGAAAAGACGTCCATCAATGGTTGGTTTTTCACCTCACTCAGAAGCAGTCTTTTTGCCGGTGGAAGCTGAGTTTTTCTCTGGAAGTCTCTTGATTGTTCATTCTGCGAGAGATAAGAAATAAGATTCCAGGCGGCCAGAGATTTTTGTGAATGTTTATTGACAGCCAACCCCCAATAGCTGGCGTAATCTTTTCTTATGCTGGCGCTTCGTGATTGGGGCATCAAGGCGATTTTAAGATTGAAGTACGGAGAGATCGATTTGATTTTTTGAATATCGGAAGCGTAACCGAAGATTATGGCTACCTTGCCCATGGCAAACTCTTCAATAGAGCTGTCAAAGTTATCATTCCAGGTGTAGCTCTTTGAAGTTGGCTTTGCGAATTGTGAATAAAAACCTAAAGATTCTTCTCCTGCTTTTGTTCGATGAAAAGTGACATTGAATTCGTTATCAACAATTTCTGACCCGGCTTGGATCATTAAGAGTGAGAGAATGTCTGCGGCGTGGTCAGTGTTGTTCGGGGTTCCAAGGGCAACACCTGAATAAACAATGCCCCTTGAGGCGTCGGTTTTTGTCAGTCTTGGTGTAATCTCGACAAGCTCCTCCCATGTTTTCGGTGGAAATGGAACCGCGGCCTGATCGAGAAGATCTTGGTTATAAAAAAGAGCCAGCGTATCAAGGAACATTGGCACGGCGAAGACCTCGCTCTCGGAAATAAAGTCTCTAGCAACTATCTGCGGATAATTCTCTTCGATTTCGCCTGCCGTGAAGAGGTTGTCGGGTGCGGTTTCGACTTTGTCATGATGTCTTAAAAGCCAGGAGTTTTTAAAGAAAAAAACATCGGGTCCCGAACCGCCGGCCAAAGCGTTTAATAACTCTTGTTCGTAAGTAATCGGATTTTTCTGGATGTAGATAATCTTATTTCCGGTTTCTTGGAGATGAGCTTTAGCAATTTCTTCAAACATCTCTGGGTCTTCAAAAAGTCCCCAGACAACAATTTCCTGGGATCGGCTACGGTCCGGTCTGATGCCGGTTCCTAAAATAAGAAGCAAGATGACGATGCCGATTATGGCTCCGCCGATAATCATCATCTGTCTTTGAGAAAGTTGCATCTTTTTCGATTGTTTAATTAACGAGCCGGCGTGACGGTAAATAACCTTTTTATTTCTGATAGATCAATCCGTAATGATTCGGCCCCGGGACGAATTCTTTGACAAAGTTTAAACCATGTCCTTCAAAAAGTTTTTTTATTTCCTGCGGTGAATGAGAAAAATTACCTCCTTGCGAAACCATTTTTTCCGGGAGCCATTCAACCGCAATAATCTTGCCGCCTTGTTTCGAAATTCTCTCTGCTTCCTTGATGATGATTTCTGGTCTTTCAATTTGAAAAAGAAGATTGGAGATCATAATGGCGTCAGTTGAATTTGCTTCGAGGGTTGAACCGTTTTCTTTTTCAAGATCTGATTTTATGGTTCGAATATTCATGAGCCCGAGGTGCTTTGATTTTGATTCAATAACTTCAAGTGGCTCGGCAAGGATATCAATTGCTATCAACTCACCTTTTTCGCCGACAGTCTTGGCAATTTCCGTGGCAATGAATCCAGAGCCGGCGCCGAAATCAGCCACGCGATCACCGGCTTTGATTTCTGATTCCTGGATTATTTTTTTTATATCAATCATGATAGTTAATTTAATTATATTGAAATAGTTTAAATGTTTCAATGTTCCCGCCTTCGTGATCAAGCCATGGTTTTTTTGAACTTTTTTTCGTTGACCTACTGATCAATATTCAACAAGAGAAGTTTAAACTGGTGTTGTGTTTTGTGAAACATTTCTGTGAAACAAAAATCCGTGAAACATGTTTCACAAGAAAACGTTTCACGTGGAACACGCTATTAAGGCCTGCGCTTGCCCACTCCTCATGTTTTGTTTGAATATTCCCTAACATAGTTAAATGAAATGCAGTTTTGTTCCACGAGAAAATGTTTCACGTGGAACAAAAATCTGTGAAACATGTTTCACAAGAAAAAATAGCCTTTGTGAAACATTTTTGTGAAACATTCTCTCGAATTTTAATGTTTTGTCCTAACTAAAATACAAATAGCATCAGGGCGCCATTTATTGTACACGAAACGAATCAAGCAGCATTGATTTCTCGCTTTGTGAGAACTCGGGGAAAGGCTAAGCAGTTAGTGCTTTCTCCATTCAGTCAACCACTCGCTTAAGTTATCTCCTGGGCATTCTGTGGCTGAACCATAGACTTCACGGTGACCGATAATATTTTTTCTAGGAACTTTATACTTGATTGACAGATTATTCAAAAGCGATTTAAGCGCGTAAAGCTGCGATGATTCAGGCGTTTCTGTGTTAAACTCGCCTGCCAGACAAATGCCAAGAGATTTTGCGTTCATGCCGGAAGCTTTGGTATGCGTGCCCTGAGTTGATTCGTTTCTCCCTTTTCTGAGCCTGCCGCTTTGTTCAATAAAGTAGTGGTAAGCGATATTTCCCATTCCTTGGTACAAGTGAAATTTTTTGATTTTTTCAAAACTGGTTTCGGCCTTTTTTGTGGCTGACTGGTGGACAATGATGAATTTGATGTTTTCTTTTGCGAGTTTCATGTTTTTATTCGTCAGTTGATTTTAACATTATTGTGGAGTAAGATGATCATATTAAATCAGTCAAACTTCCTATTAATCTTTTTCTGATTGGTTTTGCGGTTTTGTTTTTCTGTATTTATTTTGAATTTTGCTTTGTTAACTCTCTCTCTTAAAAATTCTTTCTTTTCCGGAAACAAAAGCAGGTTCTTGGAGTCAAGAATCCTTTCTTGTCGTTGAAAATCTTTTAAAGACCGCTCCGCCGATCGGGAGACAAATTTATGTCTTTGATTATTTTTTTTGTTGTTCTTGCCACTATCTTTGGTGGCGTATTTGGTTTTTTCCTTCGTCGTTATCTGGTCAAAAAAAATCTAAGCAATGCCGAGAAGCTTGTTGAGGAAAAACTTGAAAAAGCGGAAGATCAGGCAAGGGGGATTTTATTAGATGCGAAAAATAAATCCCTTTCTTTGATCTCCAGGGCAGAAGATGATTTGAAACATGAAAAGTCCCAGTTGCGAAGAACTCAGGAAAGACTATTGCAGAAAGAGAGCTTTCTTGATGAACGGACAAAGAAGCTTGATGAGAAAGAGGAAAAACTTCTTTCACAGGTTGAAAAAGTGAAAGCGATCAAAAATGAGCTTGAGACCCATCAAGAAAAGCAGCTTCAGAAGCTTGAGGAGATTGCCGGATTAAAAAGAGATACTGCCAAAGCCGAATTGATCAAGCACGTTGAAGAAAAATACCAATCCGATCTTTTTGAGGTTGTTCGCAAGCTGGAAAAGGAAAGATCTCAGGAAATCGAAAAGAAAACTGCCGAACTCGTGGCGACCGTGGTGCAAAGATATTCTCGGTCTCATATTGGCGAAGTAACAACCTCAATTGTTTCTCTGCCAAACGAAGATATCAAAGGAAAGATTATCGGCAAAGAGGGTCGCAATATTCGTCACTTTGAAAAATTGACCGGGGTTGAACTGGTGATTGATGAAACGCCGGATTCAATCATGCTTTCATGTTTCGATCCGGTCAGGAGGGAGGTTGCCAGAATCGCGCTTGAAGATTTGATGCAGGATGGCCGGATTCAGCCGGCAAGAATCGAAGAGAGAATCGAAGAGGCAAAGAAGAAAGTCAGTCAAAGAATCAAAGAAGCTGGGGAGCGGGCGGTTTATGAACTTGGAATTATTGATTTTCCGTCAGAAATCGTTCATCTTCTTGGGCGCATGACTTACAGGACGAGTTACGGTCAAAATGCCTTGGTGCATTCAATCGAGGTGAGTTTCATCTCGGGAATGTTGGCTAGTGAGCTCGGATTAAATCAGGAGATCGCTAAAAAGGCCGGGCTTTTGCACGATATCGGCAAGGCAGTTGATCATGAGATTGAAGGCAATCATCTCGAGCTTGGTATTAAGATTCTGCAGAAGTACAAGATTGACGAAAAGATTATCCTGGCGATGCGTTCTCATCACGAAGATTATCCGGCTGCGATTCCCGAGGCGTTTGCAGTCAATGCTGCCGATGCCATTTCTGCGTCGCGCCCAGGAGCTAGACGCGAGTCTTTGGAACTATACGTGAAAAGGCTTGGTGATCTTGAAAAAATCGCCTTGGATTTTACTGGCGTGGAGAAGGCTTATGCGATTCAGGCTGGTCGCGAACTCCGGGTATTTGTCTCTCCGGACAACCTTTCCGATTTTGAGGCTTCAAAACTAGCCAGAGAGATTGCCTACAAAATTGAATCGGAAATGAAGTATCCGGGCGAGATTCGGGTCGTGGTGTTTCGAGAAACGCGGGCCGTCGAGTATGCCCGGTAGCGAAGTCTGTTTTTTGTTCGGTTTGCCAAAATCATGACGAGGAGATATACTTTTATCAGAATTTGATTTTAGGGTGGTCGTTATTAAACAAATAAAATAAAATGAACAAAGTTGAGTTAGCGGCAAAGGTAGCCGAGCAATTTGAGTTATCAAAAAGACAGGCTGGTATGATTCTTGACGCGGTTTTCGGGGGAATTATTAATGTTG
>MHHX01000007.1:24243-60575 GCA_001817215.1 Candidatus Brennerbacteria bacterium RIFOXYC1_FULL_41_11
AAAACAGGAAAGGAAGCAAACATGGCGGGTTTCGGATCTTTCAAGTTAGTTCAAAGAAAGGCCCGTTCCGGAGTCAATCCAAAAACCGGGGAGAGAATTCATATCCCGGCAACTCAGGTGCCGAAGTTCAAACCAGCAAAGGTTTTCAAAGAAACAGTAAAGTAATAAAAAACAAAATCGCCCAGAGTTGAGTCACGAGGCGATTTTGTTTTTTGTATTTTTGATTTTTATTCTGCCAGGCCAAGGCTGATCTTTTTCTCTTTTTTGTCGATTTCAAGAATTTTGAACTGATAAGTGTTTTCAACCGCGATCTCCTTGTCCTCACAGATGCCGAAGATGTAATCGTCAAGACCTACCAGGGCACCGAGCTGTGTTTGTTTGATGACCCGGCCGGGATAAGCTTTCCCCTTTTTGTATTTTGATTCGATCTCATCCCAAGGATTTTGTTTGTACGGCTTGAGTGACAGAAATATTCTGCCATGGGCAATATTGATGATTTTAGCCTTAGTTTTATCGCCAACTTTTAGGTATTGTGATGGATCGTCGACCAACTTGTGATCAATTTCTGAGATATGGATCAATCCTTCTAGGGTTGGTTCGCCAAATTTAATAAATGCGCCGAATGGTGCTAGTCCGGTGATCTCGCCCTCAATCTCGCCTCCGACATTGTAGCTTGAAAGAAGGTCTTGAAGCTTCTCGCTCTCGGCTTCTTTTTCGGAAAAGATCAGCTTGCCGTCTTGTTGATTGAAATCAAGGATTCTGACCTTTACTTCTTTACCGACAAGTTTTTTGAGTTCATCAAGTATTCTGACCCTGTTTCCGCCCTCAACTCTTGGATAGTGTTCGGTCGCCAGTTGAGATACCGGCAAGAAACCTTCAATTCTTTCGAACTGCATTAATAATCCGCCTTGGTTGGCGCCGATAATATTTAAACTCAAAATCTCGCGCAGGTCTCTTGCCTGACGAATTTTTTCCCAACCAGCTTCTTTATCCGCTTGGTTCAGGGACAGTTCCCAAAAATTATTTTCATCGGTTGGACCAATGATTTTAACTGCGATCTCGTCCCCGGGGCTCAGATTTTTGATTTTGTCGGCAGAGAAAAGATATTCTCGGCCAAGAATAATACCGGTGCCGATATCGCCAAGGTCGATGAAAACCCGACGAGGTTCTTTTTTCAGAACCTGGCCCTGGGTGATTGCGCCGATATTGGCACGGCTTTTTTTGATGGCTTCAAGGATTTGCTGCATAGATTGCGATTTTTATAATATACTTGAAAGATCACTGATTTTCAACCCTTTTGGAACTTACTTATACTTATGTCTCAAATATTATCCGAACTGAACGATTCTCAGAAATCAGCCGTTTTGAATCTTTCCGGGCCAATGATAATTGTTGCCGGTCCGGGTTCTGGCAAGACAAAAACCCTAACCCATAGAATTGCCTATCTTTTGGAGTCGGGAATTGAACCGGAAAAAATTCTGGGCCTGACATTCACCAATAAAGCCGCAGACGAGATGCGACGTCGGGTTTCTGATTTGGTACCAAGTTTTTTTTCTATTAAGAAAAATGAATCAGGGTTATTTCTTGGCACTTTTCACAGATTGGCGGTGATGATTCTGCGTCGTGAAGCCGGCCATATTGGTTTTTCTCAAAATTTTTCAATCTACGACGAAGATGAAAGCCTCTCGGTGATGAAGGAAGCGGTCCTGGGCCTAAATCAGAATAATGATTCACCGAATGATCTTCTAAGAAAGATCTCTTTTTTGAAAAACCGAGGCGACCTGATGTTTGGAGAAACGGCTGTCGTTCCGGAAAAAATTCTCAATTATTTTGAGAGCTATCAGAAAATTTTGAAACAAAGATCAGCCTTTGATTTTGATGACCTGCTTTTGAAAGTGGTTGAGCTTTTTAAGAAAAACCCCGCGATTCTCGAGAAGTATCAGTTAAAATGGCAGCACGTTATGGTTGATGAATACCAGGATACAAATAAGCCTCAGTATCTTTTGATAAAAATGCTTTCAGAAAAGCATCGTAACCTTTGCGTGATCGGTGATGACTGGCAGTCTATCTATGGCTTTCGGGCTGCGGATTTCAAGAATATTTTGCGTTTTGAAAAAGACTGGGTTGATGCAAAGATATTTTTTCTCGAACAAAACTATCGTTCGACTCAGAATATCGTTGCGGCTTCCCAAGCGATGATTTCGAAAAACATTTTTCGAACCGAAAAAAATCTTTTTACTAAAAACCCCCAAGGTGATCTGGTTTTTGTGATTAGGTTCGGCGATGGTTTTGAAGAGGCTCGCTGGATCAGAGAAAATATTTCTGAAGAGCTCAGAAACGGTGCCAAGTTATCTGACTTTGCGATCCTTTTCAGAACCAATCTTCAATCCCGAATTTTTGAAGAAACTTTTTTGAAATCCGGTATCCAGTATCAATTAGTCGGCGGATTCAAGTTTTATAAAAGAAGAGAGATTCAGGATTTGCAGAGCTACCTTCAACTAATCTTCAATCCCGATGATTTTCTGGCTTTCAAAAGAGCCTCCGGCGTGCCGCGCCGAGGCATCGGTGAAAAAACCTTGGCCGCCTTGGCTAAAGGGGAAGATGTTGCTTCAAATAAAGTTAAGGAATTCAAAAGATTAATTCTGACCTCGCGTGAGATTGTTAAAGAACTTAAACCTTCTGAGTTTTTGTTCTGGCTTTGCAAGGAAATAAAATATCAGACCCATCTTGAGCAAGAGGGCGAAACCGGCAAGGAAAGGTGGGAGAATGTTCTTGAGCTTATCGGTGCGGCCAAAGCCTTTGATACAGAAGAATCGCCTCGGGGCCTGGAAAGGTTTTTGGAAAACATCAAGCTTTTGCAGGATGCCGACAGTTATGAGAAAAGTTCTAATCGTTTGACATTGATGACACTGCACTCTGCCAAGGGGCTTGAATTTCCGGTTGTTTTTATTGTCGGCCTTGAAGAAGGGATTTTGCCCCATGAGAGATCCTTAAAATCCCAGGAAGAGCTTGAAGAAGAACGTCGGCTGCTTTACGTTGGCATGACTCGTGCCAGGAAGAAGCTGTTTTTGTCTTTCGCTAATACCCGGTTTATTAAGGGTGAGTTTTGCGATCGGCCGGGGTCAAGGTTTCTGGACGATCTGCCGACTGAGAATATTAGTTTTATTGAACAAGACCTGCCCACCGGTGGGCAGGGGTTTGGGTTCGGCGAGGATCGAACAATTTATCTTGACTGAGCGCCGATTGATTTGCGTTTTTAATATTGCTGGGGAATTCATTTTTTTTCCGGAGTTTGAATCTTATCCGGAAAAAAATTAATTCTCCAGGGAGAAAGAAGTTTGTTTTATAATATAGGATTTATAAAGATATACATTATATATATGGGGTTTGCCGCAAAGAAAAAATTCGGACAGCATTTTTTGAAAAATATTTCTGTCGTCAAAAAAATCGTCAAAGCCTTGGAACTGGAACCCGACGAGGTTGTGTTTGAGATCGGGCCGGGCAAGGGGGTTTTGACGGCTGAACTTTTAAAGACTAAAGCCAGAGTCGTTGCCGTTGAAAAAGACAGGGATTTGATTCCGATTTTGCAAGAAAGGTTCGGCGATAATAAAAATTTTGAATTGATTAATTCCGACATTTTAGATTTTGATCCGCGACCGCTAATCATCAGCTACCAATCGTTAAGTTTCAAGGTTTGCGGTAACTTGCCGTTTTATATTTCCGGCATGATTTTGGAATTGATCCTTGAACGGTGGTGCGAGAAGCCAAGACTTGCTGTTTTTATGCTGCAAAAAGAGGTTTGTCAGAAGCTTTTGGCAAAATCTGGGAAAATGACGATTTTGGGAGTGATTAATCAACTGCTTGCTGATTTCAAGCTTTTGTTTTACGTTCCAAAAGAAAGTTTTTCCCCAAAACCAAAGGTTGATGCCGGGGTCTTGAAGATTGTGCCTAAAAAAACCGATATTTTTTACAAAAATTTAGGCTTGAAAGAATTTATCAAAGCTGGCTTTTCCCACCCAAGGAAGTTTTTATTGAACAATCTTTCGCAAAAAACAAGCTTTGACAAGGAAAAAATCAACCGAGCATTTTTAAAACTCAAAATTTCAGAAAAACTTAGGCCCGAAGATCTTGAAAAGGAAATCTGGTCAAAACTTCACGGTTTTTTAGTTGAAAAACACTTGTAAAACTTATTATTTGAGGGGTATACTATAAATGTTAATCTCTCGATGAAAAATACTCTTTTTTTGATACTAAAATCAGTCGGGGTCCTTTCGGCGTTGTCAATCTCGGCGTTTTTCTTTTCTTTTTCTTCTATTTGGGACTTGGATTTTTCTTCTCTTGGTTTGAAAAAGGACGAGATTGAAGATCCAAGAAAAATTTTCGGTCAAGGTAAAATCGAGCTGTCTGCGGAAAAGATCTTCGGCAATAATATCACCGAGCGCCTCGCCGTTGTTGGAACAAATTATTTAATGGCAAAGTTTCCCGGTGGTCCAAAAACATTTTCCAGTTCTTCAATCGACTATATTGATCGAGTAAAAATAAATCTTCTTGGTCAGGGTGAAGTTGAAAAAATCATTGATAATGAGTTAAGAATCTATTCGAAAGAGGAACTAAGCATTATCCCGGACACCACGAGTAATATCACCCGGTACTTGAACGGCGTTTTTGTTATTTCCGGTCGTTATCTTAAATCGTTTCGGGGGCTTGACGTGGAAATGTTGGTTTATCAGGCTGATGTTAATGATGACCATGAATCAAGGAAAAAGGTCATGGAGTTTATTGATAACTCTAAACTTGCCCTGGATGAGTTTGTTTTATTGTCGGTGCCGGAATCCTGGGTTGTTTATCATCTTGGCGTCATGAATTTATTGTCCGAGTCGCGGTACACAGCTTTGGCCTATCTGCTTTTTAAAGACGACCCAGTCAGGGGCAGACTGGCTTTTGATAGTTACGAAGATCTATCTTACCGTATCCTTGCTTTTAACCAGGATTTTTCCAAAAAATACCAAGAGTTTGTAAAAACCATCAAGTTTTAGTTTTAAAAATGAAAAATATTTTTAATCAAAAAATATTGAAAACAGGTTTCTGGACGGTTCTGGCAGTGGTTTACGTCCTGATTTTTATTAAATTGCTTGTGATTGGAAAATGAAAATCCGTTTAGCACATTTTCGAGATCAATCACTCTCTTTTCAGATGGTCTTCGCCCTGGCGGTTATTTTTTCAGCAATACTCCCGGTTCTTGTTTTCGCCGAATTGATATTGCCGCCTCCACCGGGATGGACAGCCTGTGATAAAGATCCTGGTTCTGCTGAGTGCCTGGAATTTTGCACCACTGCTTTAGGACAGGCGCACCCTAAATGTCCTGATCATCCGATAAACGACGCAGAATGTTGGGTTGGTCTAAAGGACAATAATGGTGATACTCTGTGTCCTTCGATTCCAATTCCCATGCCAGTGATTGGCTGGTATCCGGGAAAGCTTCCGGTTCGGGTTGCTTCTGATCCAGAGGCATATGCGGGTGAAGGCGTTTGGGTTTGGAATACTGGCGGAGTAGAAGGCAAAGACAAGGAAGGCGGTGTCTATGTTTTCAACAAAGAAGCCGAACCGTTGTGGACAAGGTGCTGGCATCCGGAAAAACAGTGCACATATTTTATTGAGTTGTCTGAAAATGAAAAAGTTAGGGTCGGCGATATATTGTCAAACTCTGATCTTTACATGCAGAATATGCTGAATATTTTTACCGAAGAATGTCCGACTTACGCGAAGATTGCCGGTGTGAAAATAATCTCCGATGTTAAAGATCCATCAAAGCCGCCAGAAGTCGAGATTGCGGAAAACATTGACGAGTCGTCATGTAAAAATATCATCGATTCGTGGGATACGGTTTTGGTTGATAAGACAAAAGCCGTCAAGATGTCTTTGTCAGAAGCCCTGGAAGATGTGCCTTTTGATTTTTTTGACGCGTTTATGAAAAGAGATTTGATTGATCAGGTGAATAACGATGCCTACTATGAAGAAGATCCCGAAGCTGTCAGGCCACAGTCATATCTCTACAGTGCCATTGGCGGAACTTTTGTTGAACCGAACACAAGTTTTCTCGGATTTTTGCGAAGAGCGACTCGGCCAATGTCAAAAGCACAGCTGGCCCTGTTAATTGATTCTTACGCCAAGAACGAACAAAGAAAAGCCGAAAGCGCGTTGCTTGAAGAGGTGCGTCAAGGCAAAGGTCTGTTTTCCAAGTATGAGATTTCTTCAGTTTCTACGGTTGATACGGCCACTGGAAAAGAAGATCATCCGGCCAGGTTCACCGCCTCTCTTCCTTCCGGAGTTGGTTTTGGTGACATGATGGCGGTCAGACAGTCTGCGCTGGATGTTTTCGTTAATACTCAATATTATCATGATGAGATTCAGCCTCAGTTGTTTCCTCAGCTCGATCCCGGTGATAATCGTTGGAAAGGCGGTCCGCCCCAGCTTAATTCTTTGATGAACACAACCATGTCGGGTGGGTCTGGCATATATTCCGGCGGTGGCGGTGCGGGCGTGCCATTACCTTCACCGAAGCCCAATGATGCGACTTGCGAAATCAGTCTTTCTGATGCCAGTATTTTAATGGGTTTGAACGAGAGGAGGAGCTATCTTTTCAGTATTGATGTCGAAAGAAATAATGGCGGCGGTTCAAAAAACGACATTGATAAAATCGAGATTTTTTTCTTTGATACAACCTTGGCTTCGGCTTCGCCGTCGGTACTGCACGCGAATAATGCTAGTGGCACCCGTGACTTCATCCTTGACGTCCTTTCCAAAAAATCCGGCGCGACTGATGTGAATATTGTCGCCACCTTAAAGGATGGAGTCGGTGGCAGGGAGTGTTCGGCTGGCTTTGATCTGGAAGTGCTTAATTTTGAGAGAAAGAAATGCAGTTCGCCGAAGTGCAAACTTCCGCTCACGATTCCGGATCCCGACCTGACACTTTATACTTGCGTCGGTATTCCTGATGACGGGCAGAATAACGATTGCACTTCAATGAACTCAAACTGCAAACAGGAGTGGTGTGTCGATATTGGTGATACCAACGGTGACGGCTTTGATGCTCTTTGTTATGATTCTTGCGATGCCAGTCGTCAATCAAGCTGCCGCGCCGCTGGCTATATTTGTCAGGCATCCGGATCTTTGACAAAACCGCACAAGCAGTTTGGTTCGATCGAGGTCATGAAACAAACCTTGAATCCGTTTTTAAAACTCTTTAGTCTCTAATGAAAAAAATCTTAAAAACACTTCTTTTATTTTTTACCTTGTTTTCAATGGTTTTTTCTTGGCAGGTAAGCCCCGTTTTCAGTAGAGGTGGCGTGGACAGTGAAGAGGATAAAATGCCGTGGCTGCAGGCTTTTGAAACGTGTCCTATTGGTACGCCCACGAGTCTTTGTTTAGCAATCAAAGCCGCGGCATCGGGTTGGATATCGTATGAGAAAATAGGCGTAGCAATCGATAACGTAGAAAAAGCTATCGAGGATGTAGGAAATTTGATGAGCCTGTCGGTTTCGGACATTATCAGGGACATTATTGCTTGGATAGCTAGTCTTGTCGGCAATATAGTGAGCAAGATGATTTATTTGGCGGTGTTTTTGATGAGTCCTGATACTTTTCAATATGCGACTTTTCCTGCGGTTCAAGCCGGATTTTATGTTTCTCTGCAAATAGCTAATGCCATGTTGGCTATTGGCATGGTGATCCTGGCGAATAAATTCATTCTTGGCATGGAAAGTTACGGCAATCTAAAGAGCCTGACAAGATATTTAGTGACTGCAATCCTGATTAATTTCAGCTTAGCTTTTGCTTCTTACGGTGTCGGCATTTCCAATTTCATGACAATTGCTTTTCTCGATGGGGCGGCTAATTTCGGCGAAAACTCGTCCGGATCTTTTAATGGGACAGCATCTTTAAGTTATGAAGAAAGACAAAATTCAATTATGGATAAATTTTCCGACACTTTCAGTCAGTTGGCCGCTGACAAGGGCGATTCTAAGGCGGATGTGGCGGCGAATATAGCCACCCTATTCACGTTCATCATTTTTTCTTTGTTTTTTATTGTACTTTTAGCGGCCATTGCAGTTTCTTTGGTTATGCGAGTGATCGGGCTTTGGGCCTTGATGATGGTTGTGCCCCTGGCAATTGCCGCAGACACTGTTTTCAGTGACATGGATTTGCCCGGTGTTCCGATTGGCTCTGGAAATTTTAAAAAATGGAAGGATTCTTTTATAAAATATTTGAGTTTTGCGCCGATCATGGCCGGAGTGATTTTTTTCGTGTTTCTTGTTATGGGCCAGTTTGAAAAGGGTGCCTTCGCTATCAGCGAATATGATCCTAATACGAGTATGTTGATGGCAAGTTTTGGCGAAACTCTCGGACTTATTGTTGCTTTAGTTTTGCTTTATAAAGGCTACGAATTTGCCAATTCGAGTTCAAGCGCGGTGCCGAAGTTTATGGACAGTGCGGTCAAAGGAGTTATTAACTATCCTGCAAAGGCTGGACAGTCGGTGAAGAGGAGCGCGACAAAGTTTGGTTATGGCTTTGCGGATTCTGATATCGGCAGGGGTCTTCAGAGAGCGCTTATTAACGTTCCAGTCCTGTCTCGTTATAGTCAGTATCTTGGCAAAAAAGGAGTAGAGGGTGAGCGGTTAAGGAAAGAAGACGTTGATAATATAAAGGGTCAGTATGAACATATGTATTCAATGGCGAAGAATGATAAAGAAAGACAACGAGTTATTGATAAAGCTATGTACGCCGGTTCTGGGCCGCTCTTTGGCCCATTGAAAGGGAGTTTTGATCCGGCTAAACACGGTGGTGCCTTGGAATTTCTGGGGAACAATGATGACGGCAAGGAAGCTTTGGCAAAACAAATTGCAGAAAGGTCAAAAAACACCAAGGATGTTGATTCAAGGATTGAGCGTATGCAAAACTTCGGCGCCAAGAATGGTATCAAGATTAAAATTGATGCCAATGATGTTTATCGAGCCAACCCTGTTTTGGCTGGTGACAAAATAGGCGGTTTCGCTAGAAATATGACGCCCGAGGATCTCGCAAAACTAAACGCCGAGGTTCTGAAGCAAGTAATACCGCATGTTTCCAGTGCCTCAACTCTTAAGAATGTGGTTGACAAGGTTTCTGGTGATTCAATAAAGTCCGCCGCCATTTTTGATAATCTTTACTCAAGAATTAATGAAAGTAACGAGTTATCCAAAACTTGGGCTAAGGACGGGACAATAACTTACTGGTTGGAACGCCAGTCGAAAGAAAATTCACAGGCAGGGGAGATTTTGGATAAGTTGCGTACAGTTTCTGCCGAGAGTCCGAAAGAGAAGAAACCCCGTGGTACGATCTTGAACAAAAAAGAATCCGAGGAGTCTCTAAGCAGATTAGAGAATTTTGGAAAGTAATTTTTGCAATAAATGAAAGCATCATTTTTTATTGAAAAGATCGGCGTAGAGAGAATTGATCAGGCTTTCGCCGGATTAGAGAAACCATTGAAAGACATGTTTGACGGTGAGATGGGCGGCAACTTGGTGTCTAGCGTTATTGATAAATATGAGGCAGACTCATTCTTTTTACCGGATCTGATGCTGGTGATTGGGTTTTATGTTGCCTGCTTGATTAACAATCAGGAGATGGTTGATTATCTTGGTCTGATTGTGCCTGAAAAGTATTTTCCTCAATTCATGCAAGAGCTAGAAGATAAACTCTGGTCTCCCTATGATGTTTACCTGAACAAGGCCGGTGTGGTTTACAAACAGTTGACAAAATTAACACCGCAACCCGTAATCAGTAACGAGTTGTCAGTCGAGAAAGTTCCTCAGGGGCAAGCATTTGATAATTCAAAACAACCGGTTTCAGCGCTTTCAGTCGGAGTTCAGTCCGACAACGTTGTAGTCAACACGCCAAATTTGAGTGCCCCGACCCTCAAGGAAGTTGTGATCTCGGATCTTGCTTCGCCGAAAACAGAAATTATTGGTGGTGTAGTGGCTCCGGCCGGACAAAAAACCATCCCACAACAAAGCAACGAATCACGTTTTGCCACCGGACAAAATTCTGGCACGGCAAGGGTGAAGTTCGATGCGCCTCGGGTCGGTCCGGAAATATTGAAGCCGACAGCATCAGAAATAAAACCTTCTTTCCAGGAGGTGAGGTTCAAAGAGCCGGAAAAAAGGCCAGAAGTCGGCGGGAATGTTTCTGCCACGGGTTCTGCCTGGCAAGGTCAAGAAGAGAAAAAAATTGAGATTCCGAAAGCTCAAGAGATCAAAAAAACAGAGATTCAAGGAAGACAGGTAATTGACCTGACTAATTTTGGGCTATCTAAGCCGGATAGTGATTGAAATCGTTATTGGTAAAGATTAAGCCATCTCTAAGCAAATCTCGCCATGCCGAAGCCAGAAATGGCGTAGGCTGGACTAATTTTGGCTTAAGCAAGCCAGACTCTGACGGATAACTAGTTTTTACGAAATTACGAATCGAAAGCCGCTGGAAAGCGGTTTTTTTATTGGATTGACTCTTTTGTGAACTATCTTTTATTTGGCAATTTCAAATTTTTTGTTGAGGGTTGTTTCTAGAATCTCAAGCGTAGCCAAAACAGACGGATTATTTGTTTTTCTTAGAATCAAGTTCTCTTTGAATTTTTTTAACAAGGGCGTCAAAAACTCGTCTCCCCAAGACGGAGAAAAACTCAAAACATCTTTAAAATCGAGCTCGATCATCTCTGTTTTTTTAATATCTTGCAGAAGCGACTGGCAAGCCAGGAAAGCTTCTTTGCCCGTTTGTCGGGAGATCAATGTTGTGCCGAATTTTTTCAGTTCAATCACCATGTAATTAAAGCTAAACAGCCGTTAATGCTTTCCATAACATCTTCAATTATAAGGTTGTGGTTGCCGTTGTTTAATTTTAATTTTGCGTTTCCTGTTTCGAAAACCAGATTTATCGGATATTTTACGATGACGTGTCTGACATATTTTAAGCCGTTGCCTCTTGACTCGGGTGAGCGGCCGGAGATGATTTCTGTGAAAGCGGTTTTCAAGGCTTCGAGATGGTTTTTCAACGCTGGCCTTACTCTTTTGAGAGTCTGTAAAATTCCTAAACCACGATCCGCTAAAACAATCTGTTTTTTGTTTAGATCGTAGCCGAAGAAAATTCCCGGAATGTCCGGCCATTGTCCGAGGTTGTGGTCAAAAGAGTTGTTGCCGATCTCTCCAGCAATAGAAGTGAGCAAAGAAAACAAATCCTTGGCATTTTTATCTTTTTGCAACAGTGTTTCCATTTTGACAAGACGAGTCTGAAAAATTGCGCTGTTTTGGCAATAAAATTTATCAGGAATTTTTTCCCGAGTCACCGCCCATTTTTTTGCGATTTTGAACAAACTGCTCGAATTTTTTTCTATCTCTTGAACATCTTTTTTCAAAATAACAAAATTCCGGCCCATTTTTTGAGCCTTGACCTCTCCTTTCTTGATTTTATTGAAGACAGCGATTCTTGAGACGCCGAGGAGCTTGGCGAACTCTGCTGTTGTGTAAAAATCTTTTTCTGGCACAGTGTTCTGTTAATGTGAGCATCTGATCTTAACATACGTTAATGACTATTGTCAATGGTTAACAGTTATTTGATTGTGTGAGGGTGAACAATGCGTTGTATGTTTTAAGCACGGATGCTGTTTTTTGTTCGTGTATAAGCTAAAATAGGTATAAAACCTTGATTTTTTAGTGTTTTCGTGCTATAATATAGGTACAGTCAAGATAGGCTGTTTTGGGGTGATTAAATCCCCATAACGTACATAAAAAAATTAAGATTTTCCTCAAAAAATCTAAGACTGGAGGCTAAAATGAGTCGCAAATGGAAATGGATTGTTGGCGGAGTGGTTGCCGTAATTATTGTCGGGATTGGGATTTTTGCGGGGCTTATGCTCCCGAGATTCTACAATCCTGAAAAACCACTGCTTGCGGCTCAATCAACGCCGCAGGCTGAATCAACTCCGACTCACGCCCTGGTGTTTCCTGGTGGCGGATCGGGATTTGGGAATTCAGAAACATCTGAGAATGGACCGGCGGCATTCGTTGTCGCCACACCAGAGCCAAGTGCGAGCAAAGATAATCAAAGCCAAAATGAGGAGGATGACAACTTTGGTTTTGTTAAACCAAAGTTTGAGTTGTCGGACTTAGGGTGGATGCTCGCCGCAGGATTCTGGTTGATCATCTGGAGAGGACTCGCATGGCTTTCGTGGTCCTGGATCTTTAACGCATTGTCAAAATTCTTTCGCAATGTCCACCTTGATAGATTGGCGGAAGCACTTGATGCACCATGGCAAATGGTCGTATCCATGACAGCGCGCGATACTCCTGGTCCTCATGTCAATGCCGGGGTAATCGTGATTGAGGTGACCCATCTGTTGCTGACGTTTTTTGTCGGCAACCCGTTCGTGTGGGTTATCCTGATTCCAGTAGGAGTGGCTCTTGTGTTGAAAGGCTTGTCCATTGCGGCCTTAGCGCTTGGCGTTCCTATTGTCAGCGTGTTGGCTTTTCTATGGGATAAAGCTCTTCCGTGGCTGTTTCATATTGTCGGCCCTCGCTTGAAAGGCGTTGAAAAACGGTTGAGCGGGGAAAAGGACAAGAAACCAACTGATCTTGAATCGGCGGAGGCGAATCTAAGGTTGGCAGAGATTGAGGCTAGGACTATCTTGCTTCAAGACGCCATCGCTGAACGCGAAGCCGCAGTCTTACAAGGCCGGCCGATTGCTTCGTGGGCGCTTCAGGTATTGCGTCCTCTAAAACAGAAACCCCAACCACAACAACGGCAACGGCCGTAGGAGTTAATGATAATGAACACTATCCTGAAAACCTTGTTCTCGAATCTCGAGCCGACGATCATTATTCTCGGCGTGGTCTTTGCGGGTCTGTGGATTGTGATGCGTGATCCGATTGGCCGCCTTCTTGATCGTATGGGTGGCAATGGCGCTAAAGCTGGAAGTGCGCTTTGGCCGATTGGTATCACGATTGCTTCGATTGTTGTCGCTATGATCGTGGCGATGCCCGAGACTTTCAAGGAGCTCGTGGCGCCGTCAATTCGAGTTGCCAATGTCGAAGCGGCTGGGTTTGAGGCATCACAGACCACGTCGGAAGTTTTCACTGCTCGTAAAGAGCGTGACGTAGCTGCCTTTAAGGCAGAGGCTGCCAAAGATAATGCTCGTGCCAGGGCTTTTGATGGCACGATCGCGGATCCTGCGCAGGCTCTTGAGCCGGCCGCGCAAGTGGCTGTCCGCGAGTGGAATGACGCTACCGATCCGAATGCCACGCCTCAATCAATGACGACCGAGAAGACCACGACGGTCATTGAGTATGATCGCGAGTGGAATTCTTCGACTAACTCGTATGAGCTGGTCGAGAAAGGCCAGACCGTGACCAAGACAGAGACCGAAAGGAAGGTCTCTCCGGGGCTGATGACCGGCCTGATCCTCGGTCTGGTCGTTGCCTTGATCGCGATCTTTGGATCGCGAGGGGGAAAGTCTTAACAATCAAATAAAACAGAAACGCGCGACAAAGTCGCGCGTTTTCTTGTTTTTTTGTTGTGTTATAATTTACCTATCTTTATTATTTTAATTTTATGAGCAAGCAGCCATTATTAAAACCTAAGCCGCAACTTAATAATTTTGATATCGACGAGATCGTGCTTCAGGATTGTCTTGATAAACACAATCCAAAGCTCGGGAAAACATTGGGTTTGGTTTTGGATCAAAAGGCTCGTACGGCAAAAAAACTCTGGCTCTTTCCTAACGGTAAAAAGTTCATCGTGGCCGGATCAAAAGCCCTGGGCATGGATGCTGGCGAACTGACAATGGATGACCTTGAGATGTTTGCGTCAGAAAATGTTATTGGCAATGTTAGGGAAACTTACAAAAAAATCGACAATTTTCAAAAGAGATTTTCCGGCGCTGACGGGAAGCAGTTGTTAAGGAGAATGCTTGACGCTGTCTATGACAGGAGTTTTTCCGAGGCGATTGATCTAAAAAAACTGATTGATACTGGTCAGTTTTCAGAGGATTCTTTGCTGGCATTTTTGACTGATTTTGATAATGCGGCTTATTTTGCAGTCAATCAGCCAGAAGTGCTTGACCAGATTATCAAGTCTATTGATAGCGCAGAGGCTCTTGAAATTCAAAGACAAGAAAAGCTCGTTGGGCTTAGGGAGGCTGATGATCAACACGAAGAGTCTTTGGCGTGGCTTGAAAAAGAGCGTCTGTCCAAGATTGCAGATAAGCAGCTTGAGAAAAACAGCTCGCGTGATAGTTTTGAACGTAAAAAGTTGGAAACGGAAAAAAAGATTGGGGAGGCTGATTTAGAAGGCAAGAAACAAAAAAAGATCAAAGATGTGAGTGATAATTTTGATGTGGCAACGGAGGTTGTCCGTCAGACAAACTATAAAGTTCTTGAGGGATTAGAACTGGAAATTGAAGGGTTGGGTGAGGTTGAATCCCTACCAGAGTTAATTAAGGCCGGTGGCCAGTTTGTCGGTTCTGCTGGTCGGGCGGCTCTTAACTGGTTTGAGAGTAGATTTTCTCCGACAGTGGATGTGTCTGTGGCCAGCCTTCCGGTTGATCCATTGAACCCTGGCGTGCCAGATAATTTTCATGATCTGAAAAATGTTCTTCAATTACAGAGGCAGGATTGGAAAAATCTTTGGAAACAGACGATCATCAAGGGGAAAATAGTGGTGGTTAAGATGAAAGCGGAAAAAGAAATTTCGTCTTTGCAGCTTGAGAAAGGAGATGCGGTTGCGGATATTAAACATCGTTATGAAGACATCGTTTCTGATTTGGAAGAGAGTCTGCGTCAAGCAGAAAGACAGCAAGGCGTGGCTGAAAAGCAGATTGATCAAGAGATAAAAGAATTAGAAGAGGAATTTGTAACTAGAAAAAAGATTATTGAAAAAGATTTCGCTGGGCACGAGAAAGCAGAAAAGCGGAAAACAAGTGCAGATGATTATAGCGCAAAACTAAAGTTTGCTTCTGCTCTTGTAACTATTAAGAAGATGGCTGGCGCTGAGGCGATTGTTTCTGGCCGCGGTCTGGAGTCAAGGGTTCGCGTGGATAGTTTTTCCGAAACCAAAGAAAAGGTAAAAAAATGGGAAGCGAGCGTTTTTGAGTCAGAAGAAGGCCCTTCTCTCCCGTTAGCATTAAGAAATATCAATAGACTTTGGAACGAGTTTAAAAAGTTCATAGAGGGTTGGGAAGAGACTGGGTCCGACGAAGTGAAACGAGCCAGGAATCTGATGATGACGATGAAAGTTACAAGAACAATAGATGATACGAAGAGTTGGTCGTTGATTAAACGGGCTTTTGTCGAGAACCTATCGGAGAAGATTGTGGCCGAGGCCACAGGGTCAATTTCTGGGCACGGGTGGTCTGCTATTGCTAAAGCGTCAATGATTGAAAGGGTGAAGGCGAGGATTACCCAAAGTCCAGAATTTAAGAAATTAAATTGAAGCCATGAATCAACAAAACGATAAAGAGGAGATTCTTAACCATTTGTTTAAATTGATCGAGAGCGGTGATCAAAAACAGATGGAAGATTTTATTGTCGCTAATTTTAATGATTTACCAGAGGATCTGAAGAGAGATATTGTTCTCTCCTCTCTTAATCAGCAGATCGGAGGTTATCTTGAAAATAAGAAGCGGGAGGCTGAGGCAAGGGAAAATGCTTTGCTTGGTTTGGCAGATGCGCTAGAAGAGCTTGGATATGGAAATGAGTAATAGATTGGCAACACAAATCCCGGCCACAAAAGCCGGGATTTGTGTTGTATTTTTTCCTTTATGCTAAAATAAAATAGTTTTAAATTTATCAAAAGATAGATGCAGTTTGAGTTGCCGCGTTACATCGAAGAAGAGGCCAAGATTTTGGGGCCGCTAAATGTCAAACAGTTCATGTTGATGTTCGCCGGCGTAATTACCTGCGCTCTGTTCTTTTTCTTTTTTAAAACCTGGTTGGCCGTGATCTTGAGCTTTGTCTTGATGGGCTCAGCCGTGTTTTTGATGTTCGGCAAGATCCAGGGCCGAGAAGCCTATACCGTGGTTTTCGCGGCGGTTAAATATGTTTGGCAGCCAAAGTCTTTCGTTTGGAAAAAAGAGGGTTTTGCAATTGAGAATGTCTATTATGAAAAAGAGAGGAAGGTAGAGCAAAAGCAAGCTGCTCCCGTGGTTAGAGAAGCCAAGATCATGTCCCTGGAAGAAATACGGGATCTGGCGAAAAAATTGGACGAAACCGATCAAGCAATAAGCGAAGAAGAACTTGAGTAATTAATTCTTTTAAGACAAAGAGAAAATGCCCGAACAAGGTTCATCACAAGCAATAATCTCGGTTGACACTATCCGCGACGGTGTTGTGATTTTGAAAAACGGCGGTTTGCGCGCAGTCATTGAAGCCGAAGGTATTAATTTTGAACTGAAATCGCAAGAAGAGCAGCAAGCTTTGGTTTCGGCCTTCCAGGAGTTTTTGGTTGGGTTGGATTTTTCTCTGCAGTTAATGGTCTATTCTCGGAGGATCAATATCGACAGTTATGTTAAAAAAATCAGAGTCCTTGAAATTAACGAGACTAACGAATTGATTAAGAACAATATTGTTGATTATGCTAATTTTTTGAACATGTTTTTGGAAGAATATCGAGTGATGATAAAAAAGTTTTATGTGGTTGTCTCCTATGCGCCGTCGGCCTTCAAGTCTTCCGCTATTTCCGGTCTTTGGAGCGGTCAGTCGCAGTCCCAGCAGACAGTTTCTCAGGGAGAAGAGTTTCAGAGAAACAAGTCTCAGTTGCAGACACAGGTTAATTCCTTGATGGACAACATGTCCAGAATGGGCATTCAGCCAAAGCTTTTGACGACCGAGGTTTTGGTTGACCTTTTTTACAATCTTTACAATCCGATGGAAAAAGAGGAAAAGCGTTATGAAAACACTTTTAACCTGAAATAATTAAAGTATTTTAATGATTGATTTGCCTTTTTTCAAAAAAAATCAGCAAGCCGCCGCCTCGATAAGAACTATTGAGGAGCTGACTCAAGAAGAGCTTTATGAGAAGACCAAAACTAATCTGCGTGATTTGATTACGCCGGTCGGACTTGAGGTTAACCCTTCGTTTTTGAAGTTTTCCGGCAAGCTGGTGAAAACTCTGTTTATTTTGAGCTACCCCAAAATCCTGTCTGTTGGCTGGCTTTCGCCGGTTGTGAATCTCAACCAGTCTGTTAATGTTTCAATATTTTTTCATCCGATGGATACGGAAAAAGTTTTGAAAAATCTCAGAAAACGCGCCACTCAGCTTGAAGCCCAGATGCTTGAAGAGCAGGAAAGGGGATTGGTCAGAAACGTGCTTCTGGAAACAGCGATTTCTGATATTGAGGGTTTGCGTGATTCTTTGGTTCAGGGCCGGGACAAAATGTTTTACATTGCGGTTTATTTAACGATCATCGCCAATACCGAAGAAGAAATGTCTCAGATTGAAAATAATCTGGTCTCGATGTTCGGCCAGAAAATGATAGATCTGAAACCGGCGATTTTCCGTCAGTTTGAGGCATATGAATCAAATTTGCCGATCGGGCTTGATCTTCTGGATACAAGAACGCCATTGAATATTGGTCCGGCTTCGACATTTTTTCCCTTCATCTCTTCGAATTTAATACAAGATGATGGCATTTTTTACGGCATGAACATGCAAAACTCCACGCCGGTGATTTTTGACCGGTTTTCGCTGGAAAACTCCAACTGTGTGATCTTTGCTAAATCAGGTTCGGGAAAGTCTTATTTCACCAAGCTTGACATTATCCGTCATTTGATGAAGGGAGTCGACGTGATTGTTGTTGATCCGGAAAACGAGTACAAACACCTGGCTGAATCTTTTGGCGGTAGTTTTTTCAGGATTTCGATTCAATCAGAAGATCACATGAATCCTTTTGACCTCTCAACTATTGGCGAAGACGAAGATCCGATCACGGCTTTCAGAGAGCATATTCTTGACATTATTGGTTTGGTTAAAGTGATGGTTGGCGAATTAAAACCCGAAGAAGAAGCGATTTTGGATCAAGCTATCAAGCAGACGTATGCTTCCCGCGATATCACTGCCGACACGCCGTTTTTCGGCAAAGAACCGCCGATTCTCGAAGACCTAGAATCGGTTTTGCGGACCATGGAGGGCGGAGTTTCCTTGGCGGATAAGCTTTATAAATACACTAAAGGCACTTTTTCCGGATTTATCAATCAACCAACCACGGTTGATATGAACAATCGTTTGTCGGTTTTTTCGATTCGTGACCTTGATGAGGAATTGAGGCCGGTGGCGATGTATATTATTCTAGGCCATATCTGGAACCTGATTCGTCGGGAAAAGAAAAAGAGACTGTTGATTATCGACGAGGCCTGGTGGTTGATGAAAAACAATGACGGCGCTAACTTTTTGCTGTCGATGGCGAAAAGAGCCAGGAAATATTTTTTGGGGGTGACGACAATCACTCAGGATGTTGATGACTTTTTGAAGTCTCCTTACGGCAAACCGATCATCACCAATTCGTCAATGCAGTTTTTAATGAAACAGGCTTCTGCCGCGATCAGTTCTCTGGCGCAGGCGTTCACACTGACACCGCCGGAAGTGGATGTTTTGATGAACCTATCTATCGGTGAGGGTCTTTTGTTTGCCGGGCCAAAGCACTTGATTCTGCGGGTTATGGCGTCTTACACCGAAGATCAGGTGATTACTACCAATCCGGAACAGCTTTTGAAGATCCAGAAAGCTAAAGAACAAGCCGGATAAAATAAATTCTTTACGAAAATGGACGAGGCTATTTCTGCGACAAAACCCAAAAGATCAACTGGTAATGGTTTAAAAGATAAGGCCGGAAAACTTGTTCGTGAAAAAAAACCGCAATGGGAAAAAGATGTTGCCGGTTATCTTCAAGAAGATTCGAAACCGATGAGCATTGGCGTTTTGATTATTCTTGTTTCTATCGCCGCGTTGCTTGACCTTGTTGATTTATTGGATTTCACTGGCTTTGGCGCGATTATTGTCGCGGTCATAAGTTTTTGTTTGGGCGCGGCCTTTTTCTTTGCTTTTTATATTTTCGATCCGGAGACGAAGCTATCATCTACCAGAAGCCTGGTGGTCAAGGCAGCTGCCTATACTGCTGAACTGATTCCGGGCATTGGTATTTTGCCGATTAATATCTTGATCGTGGTTTATGCTTATTTGAAATCTCAGCCGAAGTTTAAAAAAGAGGTTGATAAAGTTTTTCAAGCAACAGAAACCGGAAAAAGAGTGATGGGTGCGGCACAAAAGCTAAAAAAATTTGTTTGAAACATATTCTTACTGGAAAAACCTTGTTTTTAGAGATAAAATTATAATATATGAGAGGTTTTAGATTCTTTTTCTTTATATTCTTGCTGTTAATTTTTGGCTTTCAATCATCAGCTGGGATTGCTTTTGCGGCTGACTTTATTTTGGTTGATTTACAGACAAACAATTACTCTCCGGACGGTTACTCTGCTTTCGCCAAAAACTCTGTTCTGCCAGGATCAAAAATAAAGTTCACGATTAATTATTTTAAAAATATGGGCGCGGGAAATTTTTCTCCGGTATCGCTTGAAAATTACCGCGTTCGCTGGTTCCATAAAGATTACAATATCGTTGATGTTCAGGGAGCCAAAACTTTGGATTACACGATTAATAAGTTCTCCAAAGACAGAAGCCTTGTTTTTTTGATTCAGGTCTCGGACAAAAGCGGGACAGTTTTGGTGCAAAAAGATCTGACGATTCCGATTAAGAAAAATCCCGAACTGACTTTTCATAGGCTTATCGACAACAAGGTCTCTTTTTACAACGAGCCAGAAAATACATTTTCCGGTGTTTCGGGTCAAGAAATCAACGTTTTTGTGAAGCCGTATTTTTTTAATATTAAAAGTCTTTCCGAGCTTAATTTTCAGTGGTACTATCGTTTAGATAAGATTCAAAATCCTGAAAGCAGAAAATATATTTTCCAAGCCAAACTACCGCAGGCAAAGATCAAAGATCTTTTTTCTGTTTTTGTCCAAAATTCAAAAGCCGAGCTGGAGTTCGTCAAAATTCCGTTTTATTTATCGACTCTTTAATTATGAAAAGTTTAAAAAACTCTTGGGCAAAGTATTTGGTTGTTTTGCTTGTCTGTGTTTTTGGATTGTTTATTGTCAATCGAATAGGTTTTGCCGTTTTTGAATGGGAAGTGCCGTTGCCGCTAACGCCCCAAGGTCAAGCCCTGGATAACCCCACCATAGATAGTTTGTTTTTATATATTTATAATTTTGGCTTGGGCTTAGGCGCGGTTTTGGCTTTTATTAGGCTCACTATGGCTGGCATTGCCTGGGGATCGCAAAATGCCGGTATTGGCGCCAAGGCTGATGCCATGGAGATCATTAAAAACGCTATTTTCGGTCTTTTGTTGCTTTTGTTCTCATGGGTGATTTTGAATACGATTAACCCGCAGTTGGTTAGTCCGAACGTCTCGGTTTTGGACAAGAACACTGGACAGTCAATCAAGGGAGATTCTCCGACCCAGTTGACCGCGGCTTTTAAATGGCCGTCGAAAAGAGGCATTGGTTCGGCCCTTCAACATGTTAGTCAATTCTTGATCAAAGTAAAGCCGGATATTATTGAAAAACTTGAGTATGCTTTTAACCTTCGGAAAATACTAATCTGTCCGACACTAAACTCAAGTCTTGACGAGGTTTGCGCCAAAGATTGTACTCGGGCTAATTTTCCGTGTGATTATTATCAAGCAAAGTGTTCGGGACAGGAGCCGCCGAACATTGTTCCCGGCTGTCCCCTGCCAGAAGATCCAATGTGTATTGACGCTAAAACTGGTCTACCAATGACTGAGGCGCAGTTTTGCATGTTGGTTTGGGATTGGTTTCCAATGTTCCCGGATCTTAGTTGCGGGTCTTATTTGAAAAACAGTATGGATGCGGTTCTTCCTGGCAACAATCTGAATGGCTACAAGGAGTATATCAAACAGGCGGGGGCATACTTTGGTATTGATCCGAGGATTATTGCCACTTTGATGACAAGCGAAAGCGAAGAACTTGTGCCACGGCTTTTAACTGCTCAGCAGGTTGAAGATTTTGCTGCTCCGGGAGGATATATTAACGTTGTCAGGCAGAGATCCGGTCAAGGAAAGAAAGAGCACATTGAAACTTGGTGCGATCCGAACTGGGCTGGCGCCACGGGACATGTTTCTATCACAATAAAATCATGCAACATCACGGGTACTCCGGCGCAAAAATGCACCTGGGATTCTTATTGTAAGTTCCGAGGCGCCGCTAACAATATCCGCGACAATGACTGGACATACAAACCGAATCCGTCAAATATTCTCGATGGTTTTGCCATGACGGCCAAGATTTCAAGATGGATCATGGATGGCGAAGGCATTCCCAATGGGCTTTTAAATGATACTCTTCATTATAAAGTATGGAACTTTAGCAGTTGTCCAAATCGCGAAGAGCTTTTGATGTGGAAGCCGCCAATTATGAATCCGATTGTTTTTTACGCGATTGGCCATGTTTATTACGGTGACTCGATCAGTGATAATGGTTTGGTGCCGAGATTTCTTGATTCTTCTCAGCTCGAAATTGACACTTCCGGACTTGGTGATTGGATACTCGTTAATTATGAAAAAATTACGAAAGTCAGGAATTTATTCGCCTTGCTCTGGGCTAATGCTGGTTTGGGCGAGTATAAACCAACCGAGTCATCAACCACGCCGACTGTCGGTGATTTCTTGTGGTGGTATTATGATACACATAGCAGCTAGATGAGAAAAAATACTCTACTTATTATTGTCTTTGTTTTTTTGTTGGTTGGCATTGTGGTCGGCTGGATCTTCTTTTTCAGGAGTCGGAATAGTGAAAATAATGAACCAGTTCCGGGATTTTCTATGTTACCGACAAACAACTCGGCAATCAGCCCGAAGACTGAGGTTTCCTCAGCGCCAATTCCTCAATTCTTGAAGCTTTGGGACGGCGAAGTTGCTTCTCCGGCGATTGCTTCAAAAACCATTGTTTTTTTCGATAAAACTCACGGTGTTTTCAGGTCTTTGCTTCCTTTGCTTGATGTTTTTAAAGAAGGTAAACTTTCAGAAACTGTTTTTTCCAACACTTTTTCTATTGTTTTGTCGCCGAATTATAAAATGTCCTTGATTGGTCTCTATCAGGGCCAAACAAAGCGCTTTGCGGTTTTTGATTTTCAACAAAATCTCAGTCGTCTTTTGCCCGAGTTTGTTAAAGACGCTGCCTGGTCTTCTGACAGTAATCAGCTTTTGATTAATCACTTTGAGCCGCAACAGGAAACATTCTACTTTTCAACTGCCAACATTGACGGCACAAAAGAATCAAAAATTCTTGAGATCAGGCTCACTGATGCCGTGATGTTTTATGCGCCCAAAAGTGCAATTCTTTTTTATCAAAAACCCGCTCCAGACCTGCCATCGGAAAGATTTTTTAACTTTGATCTGAAGACAAAAAAACTTACAGTTGTTGACCCGACCTCGATCGGTCCGAATATTGGTGGATTTGGTTTTGATATGTTGCCGTCTCCAAGCGGTGAGAGTATTATTTTTTCTTCGACCGATCAAACCGGATCCAAGCTCAGCACTTTTGTTTTTAACCTTAAAACAAACCGTATTGTTTCAACAAAGTTTTCTACCTTGGTTCAGAAGTGTGCGTGGACAGCTGATTCAGAAGAGATTATCTGCGCTTATTCGTCGCAGATCACTCAGGCCTCGGGATTGCCTTTCGAATACTGGAAAGGCAAAATTCAGAGCAATGATTCATTCGCTAAATTTAATCTCAGAACCGGCGAGATGAAGATCTACGCCGTTAATTCCGGTTATGATGCCATCAGCTTAGCGATCAGCCCGGAAAAAGACTTCGTTGTTTTTGTTAGCCAGGCGGATCAAGCTCTTTACCGGATGAGTTTAAAATAATGATTTCTGAAACCGGCAAGATAGGAGAAGGGCTTGCGGTTGATTATTTAAAATCAGAAGGCTTTAAGATTCTTGAAAAGAACTTCCGAACGAAGTTTGGTGAGCTTGATATTGTTTGTAAAAAAGGGAAACTATTGGTTTTCGTTGAGGTCAAAGCGGCTGTCTCTGGTCCATTGACCCACGATTGTAAATCAGTAGGCAACGAAGTTTTTCAGCCTGAACAACATTTTACAAAACAAAAAATCACTCGATTAAAAAGAGCGGCTGAGATTTTTTTGATAAAAAACAAACTGCCTTCAGATACGGAACAAAGGCTTGATCTGGCAGCGCTAGATCTGGACGAAGAGAAGAAGCTTTTGAATCTGCGTTATTATGAAAATGTCACTGGATAAAGTTTCTTTTTTGACGTTGTTTTTATTTTCCCGATTCTTGAGCCAATATCGCTGCTCCAATGGCGCCGGCCCAGCGATCATCAACAGCCTTAGCGATCAGGAGTTTTTTCTTTGCTGTCGGTGAAAGAATGTGTTTTTTCGCAATTTCTTTAGTGGTTTTTATAAATAAAGGCCAGGCATGAACAATGCCACCGCCGAGAATAATAAGTTCCGGTTCGATCAGGTTGGAAATATTGGCGATGATCAAGCCGAGGTTGGTTCCAAATTCTTGCCAGATTTTTTTATGATAACTACTGCCGGCTCTGGCGGCGTTTTCTGATTCGATCGGCAGGGTTTTTAGGTTTCGAAAAAAGCCACGACCAGAAAGTTTAGTTTCAAAGGTTTCCGGGTTGTTCGGATTGAAAATTGTTTGGCCGACCTCATAGGCAGAGCCGAAACTTCCAGTCATAATTTTCCCGTTGAAAAACCAACCACCACCGACGCCGGTTCCGAGCGTGATCATGAAGATTGAATTAATCTTATTATATTTTTTCGCTTCAAACCTCAAAGCCACTTTGGCGTCATTCGCGATGATTGGTTTGATTTTGTATTTTTTCTCGATAATTTTCTCAAAATCAACTTCGTCCAAAGACTTGACCCTGCCGCCATCCTGAACCCTGCCGTTTTCAATCGGTCCCGGAAGGCCAAGCCCAATTTTTGAAGTTTGCTTGTCCCAGATTTCATCGATAACTGAAGAAAGGCTACTCAAAAACACTTCTTTGGTAATGATCTGTGCGTCATGGAGCTTTTCTGATTTTTTCAGAACCTCTCCGTTTTTCATAAGAACACCTCTTATCTTTGTGCCTCCGGCGTCAATGCCGATGGTCAATTTTTTTGAATTTTCTGTATCTATTTTTTTCTTATCCATGATCTAAGTATATCACTTTTAAAGATAAACCCGCCTTGTAGGCGGGTTTATCTTTTTACCTTACTTTTTCGTTTATTTCTTGTTTTAGTTTTTCAATCAATTGATTAATCTTCATTGCTCCCATGTCTTTTTGATTGTGGGCGCGTAGAGCCACTGATTCTGATTCGATCTCTCTATCGCCAATGACGGCCATATATGGAATTTTTTTCATCTCTGCATTTCTGATTCTTTTGGAAACAGATTCGTCGGGCCAAAGCTCGACGCGGATATTATTGTTTTTCAGCTGTTTTTGCAGATCCTCGGCGGCTTTTTGGTGTTTTTCGCCTAAAGGCATGACCACGATCTGGATCGGCGAAAGCCAAAGAGGGAAGGCTCCGGCATAATGTTCAATCAAGATCATTAAAAATCTTTCTGGCGAGCCGACGATGGCGCGGTGGAGCATGATTGGTGTTTTTTCCTTGCCATCTTTATCCGCATAGACCAGACCGAATCTTTGTGGTTGGACATAATCAATCTGAACAGTCGAGAGCTGGTGTTCTCTGTTAAGCGCATCCGTCGCAATCAAATCCATTTTTGGCGCGTAAAAAGCTGCTTCTCCCGGTCCATCGAAATACTCGATTTTGTTTCTTTTCATTATTTCCTCGGCCCATTTTTCAACTTTATCCCATGTTTTTGGATCGCCGAGATATTTTTCCGGATGTTTTGGGTCTCGGGTTGATAAACGGTATTTGTATTTTAAACCGAAAGTGGCCATGATCTGTTTTGTCATCTCCAATGCCACATCGATCTCATTGTCAACTTGATCTTCGCGGCAGAAAATATGGCAGTCATCTTGTGAAAAAGAACGGACTCGAGCGAGCCCGGAAAGTTCACCTGGTTTTTCGTCGCGGTAAAGCATGGCAAAGTCTGTGTATCTCAAAGGTAGGTCCCGATAGCTCCTTGGTCTTGAAGCATAGATCTGGGTATGTTGAGGACAGTTCATTGGTTTCAAAAAAAACTCTTCTTCTGAATAGTTCGAAATGACCCTGAACATAGAGTCTTTGTATTTGTCGTAGTGCCCGGAGATTTTGAAAAGGTCAGCTTTGGCCACCTGCGGAGTCCATACCTGGGTGTAGTCTTGTTTCACCTGGGTCTCTTCGACATATTCATTAACCAAACGCCTGATTAATGTTCCGGCTGGAGTGTAGAGCGGGAATCCAGAGCCAACGAGATCCGAGAAGGTGAATAAATCCAGCTCTTTCCCAAGCTTTCTGTGGTCGCGTTTTTTCGCTTCTTCAATGTTATGCAGATAATCTTCAAGCTCTTTTTTTGCCGGGAAGCAAGTGCCATAGATTCTGGTCAACATTTTATTTTTTTCATCTCCGTGCCAATAGGCTCCGGCTAAAGACAAAAGTTTAAAAGCTTTGATCTCGCCGGTTGATTTGGCGTGCGGACCGGAACAAAGGTCTGTATCTTTATCACTCATGTGGAAAACTGAGACTTTTTCGCCGCGTTTTTGTATGTCTTCAATCCACTCAAGTTTGTAGGGATTATTTTTGAATATTTTTTTGGCATCTTCGGCAGAGATGGTTTCTTGGGTCATAGGCAGGTCGGCAGAAATCAGTTGTTGCATCTCTTTTTCAATCTTCGGAAAATCGTCTTCAGTAACTTTCGAGTCTGAGTCGAAATCAAAGTAAAATCCGTCTTCGGTTGCGGGGCCCATAGCTTTTTTTAGTTTTGGGTAAATGTTTTGCATGGCAGTGTGCAAAACATGTTCGGCCGTGTGGCGTAAAGACCACAGTGCCCGCTCTTTTTCAGAGAGTTTTTCAAGTTTTTCGTCCAAAATTTGCGACATAGTTTTTTATTTCACCGAAGTTCGTTAAATGACGAACAAGGGCGGATTGTTTATTTTAGCTTAATTAATAAAAAATTGCTCCCTTTCGAGAGCAATCATCAACACCAACAACTACGCCTCGAAAGAGAAAATCCTTAAGAAGCAGTTGTTGTGGTTAATTGTTGCATGGGTTTATTTTAGTTTGTTTCGATAATTTGTCAACTAAGATTTATTTAGTTGAACCACGTTTGACGTGGTCAATCAATCTTTATTTTATTTTGTTTTTAAGGTAAATTGTAGTTATTCTTAATTTTATTACCCCCCCCGTAGCTTAGCGGTAAAGCAATTGCCTCTTAAGCAAGTGACCGAAGGTTCGAATCCTTCCGGGGGGACACTTCGGCAAGCTTAGTGTAAACAAAAAATAAACCGCTTTGTTTTTTCTGAAATCGTTGTATTATTTTGTTATCGGGTTTAAGTTTCTCACGAAAGGAGGTGAGTGTAAAAAACAGCTTCAGCCCAAATTTAATGCCGGGAAGTCGAGTCAGGATCGTGGAGATCTCCGGCTGCCAAGACCTTGCTGGTCTGGAACGATCGGTCAGGGGTTATGGTCTTGGCATTGGTAAAACTGGCAGCATCTGTGTTGTGGCACAGATCTGGGATGATGGTTGGGTAGCTATCATCACCCCAGAAAACTCTGGTTACCCCAACCAGAAACTGGCCCTACCCAAAAGTTGTTTGGAGGTGGTATGAAAGTAAAATAGAAAAGGACTGGTAGAACATTACTGGTCCTTTTCGTTTTTGTGCTGGGGGCGGGACTCGAACCCGCATGTCTTGCGACAATAGCTCCTAGGGCTATCGTGTCTACCTGTTTCACCACCCCAGCATGGTTTATTAAGCGCGGTTGCTTGCTGGCAGGTTTGTCAACTTATCCAGTATGCAGTTTTGCTGTTGTGCGAGTATTCGTTATGAGGGCTTGTTTAGTTCGATTTTATCACAAAAAAACACGACCTCGACATTACGTCGAGGTCATGTTTTTTAAAAACCAATAAAGATTATTGCAGAATATTGGACACAACAGCAGGAATGGCCTTAGCGAAGATTGCTATTAAAACACCGGCGGCAGCGAAGATGATCATTCTATTGGCTTCTTGAACAGTCTCTTGTTTTCCAGCGGCAGTGACATACTTAAAGCCGGCATAGATAATAAAGGCAACAGCCATGATGATCAGGAAAGTGAACACGACATTAAAAACCTGATAAATTTTGTCTTCCAGCTGCTGGACCGTTGTCACGTTAATAAACTCTGCTGATACTGGCAGTGCTAAGACCAAGGCTAACAAGCTAAAACCGAGAATTTTTTTCATTTTTTTGCGGTTTTTTTAATTAAAATTAATTGACCCTGAATATATCTTATTCTATTAAGTTAGCTTCTATGTGTCAATGGATGTTCTAGTGGGCGATGTAGGGATTGAACCTACGGCCTACTCGGTGTAAACGAGCCGCTCTACCACTGAGCTAATCGCGCGGAGATAGTGCTTACGGGTTATTATATATTATAAAATTACTATAAGAAACTATTCAAAGGTCGGTAATCGTCCAGGCAAGCCAGCCTACAGAACGCAGGGGAGCTTTAAATTTCGAAAATATTTGAAAGTCAAGGCAATAAAGACCATGGGTCTTTCTAGGCCTCGAAAGAATAAAGAAAGTTCTTGATTTATTGGTTATCCTTTGCTTTTTTGATTCTTTCTTTCGGCGTAACCCAAAAACCCATGTGCTTGCCAAGCATTAGGCGAGTTGATGCTTCAAGAGCGGGAATGGTCGACAGCAGAATAGTCAACGGGCCCAGGAGCCATCTTAAGGAAAAAATAATCTTATCCTTCGCAGATATCGGTCGGTTTTCATGAGGCATTAAGACTGTTGCCAGATACATGGAACCAAGCATGCCGATCATTGATATTCTCATGAAGAGTCCGGCGATCTGGGGGAGATTATAGGATAAAACAGTGAAACTAAAATTTTTAGTGCCAAGGAGCAACGGCAACCAACCAAGACCAAAGAGAATGAGCGAATGAGTACACCAGGAATGAAAGCCTTCAACAATATGGAGACCGTGAAGCCATTTTTTCCCCAACCGGATCTTTTTGTTTTTGATGAATCCGAACAGCAAGTAAGGAATGTTTTCTGCTCCGTAAGCCCAGCGGCGTTGCTGCTTATATTGGTTTTTCATTGTCTGCCAGAAAGTCGGAGCGATATTGGCGTCCATATGAATAAAAAATTTTAGCGGTATCGCTTGCCAATCACCATCAAAAGTTAAAAAACATTGATAAAAAATTCTTGAATCTTCGGAAACAATATTTTCCTGCCACAAACCGACTTCAATCAGGGGCTTGAAACCCATGGAATGAGAGGAGTAAGTGATTAATATCTCCGGCCTGGCTTGTTGAATCATCTGCCAAAAAGTGGCTGAAAAGGAAAGGATGTAGGCTAGGGCCGGAGCATGCCAAATATTATTTGTGTAAAGAGGAATTGGCTGGAAACTTGACCTGAGTGGTTTTTCACAGGTCAGATAATTATGGGTTAAGCAGTGGAAGAATGACTTTTCTGTTCTGGTGTCGCAGTCGAAAACGGAAACAATAATATTCTCATAAGGTATATTCATTCGGTCAATCTCTGTTTTTGCCTGTTTGGCGGCGTAAGCTTGATTTGCTCCCTTGCCCTTGAGCTCGCCCAGGGTATTGTCTGGATGGAAGGTGGTGAGGAAGTTGGTAAATATTTTTCCGAATTCCCGCTCGGCTTTCTTTGCGTTTTCTTTACCGAGATTACCGCCTCTTTCTTCAAAAGCCAAAACAACGATCATTCTTTCGGTTGGATAGCCGGATTCAGCAATGGATTTTAATGAGTCCCTAAGAATATCGTACGGTTCAATGACTGTTGGCAAAATTATCAAATGCCAAATATCTTTCCATGAACTTAGCTCCGGCAGTGTTTTTCTCGGGAAAGATAATTTATTCAATTCTTCTTCCCAGCTTGTCTTTCGGTTTTCTCTGGCTTGTTTGTAGCTTGAAACGAGATGAATCAAGAAATAAATCGTCCGCAAAAACCAAAAGAGTATAAAAACGATTAAGACAAGCGAGGTTTGATTGGGGAAAAATCTAGAGCCGAGGATTAAGGCAATAAAAGTTAACCAGGCCAATAGGCCCGGTAGCATTTCAAAAAACCGGAAAAGTACCCGTTCTTTTTTGTCTTTTAAATCACTCGGTCTGGCCAAGCGAAGGTAATAATCTTGTTTCACCGTGTTTCCTAAATCAATTTTAACTCATTCGCTGAATACGGTAAACAAAAGGGGCGCTCAATCAGAGCGCCTCTTTTCAATGCGACATTCTATCCCGTTGAAATCAACGGGAACAGTGATTGCTTCCACTAGGTTATTGCCGTTAACGACGATAACCAACGATTCTGATGTGTTTGGGTCATTGATGATGATAAGCACGTCAGTTTCTTGATTATCGCCCGGGTTCAGCTTGCAGAGCAGTTCGCCGACGGCATACAACCGTTCGCCTGAACGGATGTCTGCAAGCGTCAGAGAATCTTTTTGCTGTCCAGCTGATGTTGCAATGCTGATCGCAAGAAAGAAAAGAAAGAGTATCAGTGCTATTTTTTCAGCGATTTCTGCGACAGTGATGCTGTTGCCGTAAGGGTGTGTCATTAGAGCTCCTTTTTGCGGACAAGAATTTTTTATATTAAATCATAATTAATTGACTTTTACAAGATGGAAAGATATAATCTAGTTACAGGAGGCTCTTATGAACGTTCTCAAAAACTGGTTGCGCCGGTTCCGCGAAAGCTGGAAAGAATTTCTATGGTTGATGGCTGATCCGGATTTCTTGAATGCCATGACCAGTGCAGACTGGCTTCTCGGAGCACAGAGCGAGACCAAAGACGAACCGTCCGAATAGGACGGTTTTCGTATTCCAAAACAAAGTTATTTGAATTGAGCGAGTTATCCTGAACTTGGTCGAAGGGAGTCGAAATGTAGTCCCAACGGGATTCGAACCCGTGTTTATGCCGTGAAAGGGCATTGTCCTAGACCAGGCTAGACGATGGGACCGTCTCAGCTTTAGCAGTTTTATTTTATAGAAAAACATATAAAAACGCAATTTTTATATGACACCAGAAGGGATTCAGTGTATAATGTCAGTAATTTTTAAACAGATTGTTTATGGATCAGATAATACTTCAATGTCGTAAGTGCGATAAAAAAATGCACCTCATAGTTGAATCTATGCCTGGTAAGTTAGACGAACTGTACAAGAAGTTCGGAGATAATTGGTTGACGCTTTTGAAAGCTCAGGATGGTGAACTCACCAGGGATTTTTTAGACGAAGTTGAGCATCACCAGAAGATTTGTGACGGGATTGTCGTGTTGCGAAAATAAACATATTATTTGCATACTAGGAATATATAACTATCTATGCCAAAGTTGTTTAGAAGGCAGGAAAGGAGTCAAATGAGTGTGGCCTCATCAGTCGAGCGTAGGGATCCCCACTTTCAATTTGAAAAGAAAATAGAAGCTCTTAAGAGACTCTATGATAGCCAGAATCCTAAAGTAAATACAGGACAGATCGTACGGGAACTAGAGAAGTTGGCGGTTCAGCTAGACAACGGAGACACTGGTGAATTTCACGATCAGCTTGCAACATTGCTAGGTCGTTTATACCCGGATGATAAAGCTAGATGATACGAACGGTTTGGGTTTGTGTCGCGTCCAAGATTTAAGTGCAGCTATTCTGGCGATGTGGAAATCATTTGCCGAGAACTAATTTAATTCTTATTAAACAATACCGTTCGGATTCATATGTTAATTCTTGGAATTGAAACTTCTTGTGACGAAACGTCTGTAGCTTTCTTGGAGGTTAAAAATAACAACTTCAAGGTTTTAAGCCAGGTTGTTTCTTCGCAAGTAAAGCTTCATGCAAAATTCGGCGGTGTGGTACCGGTTCTGGCCGCGAGAAAACATTCAGAAAATATTGATAGAGTTTTCCGTCTGGCTTTAAAACAATCCGGAATCAAGAAAAAGCCCGACTTAATCGCTGTAACCAAGGGACCAGGATTGGCGCCGGCGCTTTTGGTTGGAGTTAATTTTGCCAAGTTTTTAGCTTGGTCAATCGACCGGCCCTTGATTGGTGTCAATCATTTGGAAGGACACATTTTTTCCAACTGGCTTAAGCCATTCGGGAAAAGCTCAGATGTCAATCCGTCAGCTGATGGACAAATGTCAAAGAAAATCAGATTTCCAGCCGTGGTTTTGATTGTCTCTGGCGGGCATACTGAACTGGTGTTGATGAAGGGTTTTGGGAGGTACCAGCTTTTGGGCCAGACTCTTGACGACGCTGTCGGTGAATGTTTTGACAAAGTTGCCAGGCTTTTGGGGCTTGGTTATCCCGGTGGCCCGATTATTGATAAGCTGGCTAAGGATGGTGATTCAAGAGCTTTTAAATTTCCTTCGCCGTTAATCAATTCAAAAGATTTTAATTTTAGTTTTTCCGGTTTAAAGACTTCTTTGTTGTATTTTTTACAAAACAACCAAATAGATTTTTCAAAATCAAAGTTATCAAAAAATCAGGAACAGTTACGAAAAGATATTTGTGCGTCTTTTGAGGAAGCTGCCATAAAGGTTCTGGTTAAAAAGACTTTAAGGGCTAAGGATGAGTTTTGTGCGGAATCGATTTTGATTGGTGGCGGTGTCGCGGCAAATTCGTTCTTGCAAAAGAAATTTTCAGACCAGGCCGAGGTGATTTTCCCTAGACGCGAGTATATTACTGATAATGCGGCCATGATCGCTTGCGCCGGATATTTTTCCGTCAGGGAGTATGTGCCCGCCGATAGACAAAGACCTGCGCTCGGAAGGAACTGTCAATTGAAAAAACCGGACAAAGATTCTTGGAAAGATGTTTTTGCCGAACCAAACTTGCCGTTGGCAAGCCGTTAAGATAAAATAGAACATACAAAAAATTATTTTATGACGCGAGAGCTGCCGAAAAATTTTATTTCAAAAGACTATGAGGGAAAACTTTATTCTCTTTGGGAAGAAGCCGGTGTTTTTACGCCTGAGGTTGATAAGAAAAAGCAGCCCTTTACAATAATTTTGCCATTGCCGAATGCAAATGATCCAATGCATATTGGTCATGCGATGTTTGTGATTCAAGATATTTTAATTCGTTTTCATATTATGAAGGGCGACCCGACGTTGTGGCTTCCCGGATCTGATCATGCTGGGATGGAGACGCAGTTTGTTTTTGAAAAACAGCTTGCCAAAGAAGGTAAGAGCCGTTTTGACTACGATCGCGAAACGCTTTTCAAGATGCTGGCAGAGTTCGTTGAGAAAAATCGTTTGATCAATAAAGATCAGCTCAAAAAACTGGGCTTTGCCCTTGATTGGTCTCGTTACCATTACAGCATGGAGCCGGAAATCGTGGAGATGGTTTTGGAAACGTTTCGAAAGCTTCATGCCGATGACTTGATCTATCGTGGCGAGAGGGTAGTTCATTTTTGCACTAAATGTGGAACATCTTTTTCTGATCTGGAGGTGGTTTATGAGGATCGTGAAGACAAGCTTTTTTACCTTGATTATGGATCGGTAACAATTGCGACCACTCGTCCGGAAACTATTTTTGCCGACGTCGCGGTGGCGATTAATCCGAAAAACCTTAAAGCCAAGGAGTTGCTCTCCCAAAAGGCTGTCGTGCCTTTGATCACAAAAAGCATTCTGATCATTGAAGACGAACTTGTTGATCCTGATTTTGGTACTGGTGCTTTGAAAATCACTCCTGGTCATGATGCGGTTGATTTTGAGGTTGGTACGAAGCACGGTCTCGAAACGCTTTCTGTGATTAATCGTTTTGGGAAGATGATAAATGTTCCGGAGAAATATCTTGGCATGAAAGTTTTGGCAGCCAGAGACGCAGTAGTCTCTGATCTTAAGGCTGGAGGTAAGCTCGTTAAAGAAGAGCCATTGAGACATTCTGTCGGAACCTGCTATAGATGCGGGACAGTGATCGAACCGATGGTTTTTCCCCAATGGTTCATCACAACAAGGCCATTGGCGGATAAAGCGATCGAGACTGTCCGGAACGGACAAACAGCTATTTTCCCGCAAAAACGTTTTGAAAAAATGTATTTTGATTGGATGGAAAATATAAAAGACTGGAATATCTCGCGCCAAGTTGTTTGGGGGCCAAGGATTCCGGCCTGGTATTGCCTAGATTGCAATGACTCAATTCAAGTGAACTTTCTCAACAAAAATAAAGAAGCGATTTCTGGGTTATATAAAGATTTGAAAGACGTCCATCCGTTCGAAGAGATGAAATCCGGGTTGCAATCGCTATTCGCTTCGAAAGAATCTTCTTATCAGTTACAAGACGGGGCGTGCAGTCATTGTCGTGGTAAGAATGTTTTGCAGGAAACAGATACTTTTGATACTTGGTTTTTGAGCGGTCAGTGGCCGGTCAGCACCCTAAAATCGAATCCCGGCGATCTTGAGTATTTTTATCCGACTAGCATTCTCGATACTTTATGGGACATCTTATTTTTCTGGGTTGGCAGGATGATGATGTTGGGAATTTACTTGACCGACAAGGTTCCGTTTAAGATTGTCCACCTGCACGCTCGGGTAGTTGATAAACACGGCAAGAAAATGTCCAAAAGCAAAGGGAACGTGATTGATCCGTTGCTTATGGTTAATCAATATGGCGCTGATTCTTTGCGCCTAGCATTAGTAATGGGAGTCGGCCCGGCCAGTGATGTTTCTCTGAGTGATGAAAAAGTCAGGGGAATGAGGAATTTTACGACAAAGCTTTGGAATATTGGCAGATTTATAGCCACGAGTGATCATGAACTGGGTATTCCGGAGTCTTTGAATGATTTGACCGAGGACGACGAGAAGATAATTAATTCTTTGAATGAGCAAATCAAGAGTGTTACTGCCGGTAATGAATGTTTTAGGTTCGGTCAGTCCTCGGAAGATCTTTATCGGTTTATCTGGCATGAGTTCGCTGATTTTTATATTGAAAGCTCAAAAGAAAGAATTAAGGCCGGAGATAAAGTTGTATTTTCGGTTTTGAATCATGTTTTCTCAACCTGTCTCAAGCTTCTCCATCCATTCATGCCGTTTGTGACGGAAGCTTTGTGGCAGGAGATGTATTCCGAGAACGGTTCGCTTTTGATTAAAGAACCTTGGCCAAGCATTAAAGATTAATTTTTGATGCAGAATTATGAATCTTGAATTAAGAATCTAGTTTTAACTTTTTCAGCCAGAGGCTGATCCGCCTTTGGCGAAGACATTTGATTTTTGACCTTTGAATTATTACCATGTTTGCTTTTTTCATCATTGTTTTCAGCGTTATTCCGAACTTTATCTGGCTTTATTTTTATTTAAAACAAGACCCGCATCCTGAACCGCCACCTTTTTTGATCTTGGCATTTTTTCTTGGCATTTTTTCGACCATGGTGGCGCTTGGGGCTGGCTTCGGTCTTCTGAAATTAACTGGCATTTTTTCAGGATTGTCAGAAGTCATGATCCAGAGCTCTTTTTGGTTTATGTTTCTTGGCGTGGCGTTTGTTGAGGAGCTGGCAAAGTTTTTAATGATGTTTTTTCTTTTGCGCAAAAATTTTGTTTTTGACGAGCCGATCGATGCACTGATCTATTCTGTCGTGATTGCTCTTGGCTTTGCTTTTGTTGAGAACATTGTCTATCTGGTTTCGGTTTTCAACCAATTCCCGCAGGATCTATCGCAGATGGCTTATTTTGTGTCGTTGAGATTCATTGGTGCGAATTTTTTGCATACTTTGTGCTCGGGTTTGGTGGGTTATTTTTGGGCGACTGGTATTGTCAGGCATCGGAATCCTTCAAGGTTGTTTCTGGGAATTTTTCTTGCAACTGCAATTCATGGATTGTTCAATTTCAGTCTTGTTGTCCTGGGCATGCCTTTTTATGTTATTTCTGTGGTTCTTTTGTTTATTTTGGGGTTATTTTTACTGCGTGACGCCGAGACACTACGTCATCTTAAAATCTCTTCTGGTGCTTAATCTTCCGCGAGTGATATAATTAACTAGAGATTAATTTTTTATTTGTTTTATGGTTTTTAGTAAAAAGAAAAATAAAGAAACAAAAGAATTGTCGACTATTAAAGACGATTCTTTTGCTGAATTAGCAATTGATGTTTTTCAGACTCCTGAAGAAATTATCATACAATCGCCGATTGCCGGGGTGAAGTCTGAAGAGGTTGACGTTTCCATCGAAAACGACATGATCACGATTTCAGGACATCGTCAAAAGCAGCAAATCGTTGACGAGGACAATTATTTTTATCAAGAATGTTATTGGGGAGGATTTTCAAGAACAATTGGCTTGCCGACGCAGGAAGTTGATATTGAAAAAGCTAAGGCTGATATGGATAACGGCGTTTTGACGATCAGAATTCCAAGGGCGGTAAGGGTGAGAACGAGAAAGTTGAAGATTGGATCAAAGGGATAGTTTAGAAACCAGTTAATCAAAAAACTCCTAATCGGAGTTTTTTGATTTCATCATGCCGATCAGGCCAATAATGATCCAGACTATTTGTAGCGCCAAAATGGCAAAAGCTTGTTTTGAATAGGCATTTACACTCAACATCAACGCTCCGAAAATATTGATGAGCTGGTATTTTAAGTCTGTCTCTTCAATTTTATTCGTTTGCAAAAGATAGTAGGCAAGAATAATTAACCCGCTACCAAACCATCCGATTATTTCAACAATCATTGGTTTTTTGAAGCTTTTTAATCTATATTGAGTATATATTAATTTTGCCCCCATAGCTCAATGGACAGAGCGTTGGTCTTCGGAACCAAAGATCGGGGTTCGATCCCTCGTGGGGGTACACGGAGGATTTCTGTCAGGAGTGAATCGGCCCCTGGTTGCAAATCCTTACGGGAGCATCAAAATTGTGTCTAATTTATTAATTAAAATTCCAGAAGAAGTCATTACCGTAGCAAGAAGTCTTTCGCGTGTTGGTTTTTCAGTCTATCTTGTCGGTGGCTGGCTTAGGGATGCTTTGTTGAGAAGAGAGTCGGCTAGCGCGCCAGACTTGGCAACCAACGCTTTGCCAGAGGAAATTCAAAAAATATTTCCCGACAGTGTTTATGAAAATGAGTTCGGTACTGTTT
>MHHX01000007.1:60592-65339 GCA_001817215.1 Candidatus Brennerbacteria bacterium RIFOXYC1_FULL_41_11
AAACTATTTTGATAAACGCCACCCCGATAGCGTTCAGTTTGTTAAAAATATTGAAGAGGATCTGGCCAGGCGAGATATTACCATTAACGCCCTTGCCTTTAATTTGGACGAGAAAGTAGTTGGTAATATTCTTGATCTTTTCGATGGTCAAAAAGATATTGAGAATAAAATTATTCGCGCAGTTGGAGATCCACAAAAAAGGTTTGAAGAAGATGCTTTGAGGTTGATGCGGGCGGTGAGGTTCGCTTGTCAATTAGGATTTGCCATCGAGGAAAAGACCCTTGCTGCCATAAAGAAAAACGCGCCTTTATTAAAAGAGATTGCCGAGGAAAGAATTCGTGATGAGTTTTCAAAAATCATGATGACAAAACGCGCCAAAGTTGGAATTGAGCTTCTGGAGGAAACCGGTTTGTTGAAATTTATTATGCCGGAGCTGCGAGAAGGCATTGGCGTGGCTCAAAATCTCCATCATATTTATTCTGTTTGGGAGCATAATTTACTGGCTTTGGATTACGCGGCAAAAAAGGATTTTTCTTTGGAGCTGAGATTGGCTTCATTGTTGCATGACGTTGGCAAGCCGAGGACAAAAAGTGGCGAGGGTAAATACGCGACTTTTTACGCTCATGAGATTGTTGGTGCCAGAATGGCAAAAAAAATTCTTGAAAACTTAAAATTTTCGAAGGAGACGGTAGAGAAAGTTGTTCACTTGGTTAGATATCATTTGTTTTACTATAATGTTGGTGAAGTTACTGAAGCCGGAGTCAGGAGATTCATTGCCAGGGTCGGTATTGAACAGATTGATGATCTGTTAAAGATCCGGCAGGCCGATCGAATTGGTTCCGGAGTGCCGAAAGCCGTACCCTACAAACTCAGGCATCTTTTGTTTATGATTGATAAAGTCAGACAAGATCCGATCTCTCCAAAGATGTTGAAAATTAACGGTCTGCAAGTTATGGAAATTTTGAAAATCCAACCTGGGCCAAGAGTCGGTTGGATACTGGGAGTTTTGCTGGAAGAAGTCCTTGATGAACCGCATAAAAATATTGAAGATTATCTTGGGAAAAGAGTCAAAGAGTTTGGAGAGTTGTCTGACGGGGAATTGCTTAAGATGTCAGAAAAATCAAGACAAACAAAACAGGAGTTTGAGCAAGAGGTTGAAGAAGAGACAAAGAAAAAGTATTATGTATAGGTGACCGGGTCGTGGTGTAATGGTAGCACGCAGCTTTCGGGTGGCTGTAGTCGGAGTTCGAATCTCCGCGATCCGACCAAGTGGAAATTTTGAGAATCAAAAAAACGGCAGGAGATCTGCCGTTTTTTGTTGGGATCGAATTATTTCCAGATTACGTCCTTGGGGATAAAGATTTTCGTCTCTTCACCGTTGCGGGGGTTGGCCTGGATTGTTATAAAACACCATCCATTGTCTTGCAGATTGTGTTTTGCAACGAGAAATCTCCATGTCAGTCTTACTTGAACTGCCAGGAATGAATCGATCCAGTATGCTGAACGTGCTGTTGCGGTGTTGAAAGCACACCATCCTTTCTCATCGCGCGAAGCGATGTTGGCGCTTGAGAAAGGTTGCAACAACACCGTTGCTGTTTTTAGTATAATACGGTCTAGAAATGAAAGCAAATCAAAAAATAGCCGCAAGGCTATTTTTTGATTTGGTCAAGAATCTTTTTGAAAATCTCAGGATGCTTTTCGGCAATCTCGGCCAGGATTTTTCTGTCGATCTCGACCTTGCTTTTTTTGAGAAGATTTATTAACCCAGAATAAGTCATCTCATTTTCTCTGGCGGCGGCATTAATTTTCACCTGCCAGGTTTGACGATTGACTCTTTTCTTCTTTTTTCTGTCGGCAAAAGCGTGCGCGCCGGCGTGCAAAAGAGCTTCTTTCGCGGCTCTTTCTTTCGTGTTCCGGCCTGAATAAAACCCTTTTGTTCGTCGCAAAAGTTTCTCTCTTTTCTTTGTGGCTATTTTGCCTCTTTTAACTCTGGTCATATTTGATGACTACGAATAGTTCTTAATTGCTTGCGAGATGACCGTGCTCTGACTTCTGATTGGTTTTCTTTTTGCCCTTCTGACATTCGGGCTTTCTTTGGCCTTATTGTGTCCCTGCTGTTTTTGACGGTGAATGATTTTTTTGTTTTTGGTTACCCTGATTCTTTTTGAGAGTAGTTTGAGTGTTTTTTTCATATATTTTTTATGCCTTACCGATCATAATTCTTGGTCCTCTGGGCCCGATCCCATCCTGAAGAATTTTTGTTGGTATTGGTATTAGGGAGACAAACGATCTTAACTTTTCTTTGGCCTCGTTCATTCTTGATTTTTCTCGGCCCCTGAGGAACATGTTGATCTCGATATTGTGGCCTTGTTTCAGGAATTTTTCGGCTTGTTTCGCTTTGGTTTCCATGTCGTGTGGTTGGATCATGAGCTTTAAGCGGACGCCTTTCAGTTCGTTTTTTCCTTGTTTTTCTTTCTGCTTTTTTTCAGCCTTTTCTTGTTGATAAGTGAATTTTCCAAGATCTGCAACTCTGGCGACAGTTTCTTTCGGGGTTTTGGCAATTTCGATCAAATCAAGCCCTTTTTCTTTCGCCAGCTTGACAGCTTCTTCGGTTTTCAAAACTCCGAGATTCTGTCCGTCAGCATCAATAACCCTAACTTCCTGAGCTTGGATTTTTTCGTTAGTTTTGTATTTTGATGCTGGTTTTTGCGGAGGTTGTCTGTAATACACTATATTTGCTTGTTCCCGGCACAAATTTATATGCTGGATTTGATATAAGGATATTATCAGAAAATAGGTTAAAATCAAATATAAAATGAGTATTCTTTCAGAAAATAAAAAAGCTAGGTTTGATTATGAAATCCTTGATATTTTTGAGGCGGGATTGGTTTTGTCTGGCATTGAAGCAAAATCGGCAAAAAAGAATCGAATCGATCTCACTGATAGTTTCGTCAGGATCAATGCTGGCGATCAAATAGTTTTAGTCAACGCAAAAATCCATCCTTTTCAACCGGAAAACGCACCGAAAGACTACAAAATTTCCCGAACCCGTCAGCTTCTTTTAAAGAAAAAAGAGATCAAAACGCTACTTGGCAAGCTCAAGGAGAAAAAATTGACAGCTGTGCCGTTAAGGGTCTATACTGAGCGCAATCTTGTCAAACTCTCAATCGCGGTGGCGAAAAGCAAGCGCCAGCACGAAAAACGTGAGGTTTTGCGGAAGAGAGCTGTTGACCGGGAAATTGAAAGAACCTTAACAAACAAGAATTTTAAATGACCCGCCTACTCCGAAGACTTCGGCAAGGCGAGCAGAATCTAAATCTCGGGTCAACCCAAAATGACTTAAGTTTAAATTCTTAATTCGTTTTGACATCTTGGTTTTAGATTTTTTTTGTTATTTGAACTTTAGTTTTTGGATTTTTTATAAGGGGATGACGGGCTTCGACATTTTTTATGTCATTTGTCTTGCAAGTCGAGTAACTCTGTAATCTCGTTAATCTTCGGAGACCAAATATAACTGCCAACTATAGCAGAATACCGGTGAGGGCTTTGGCCTTTGCCTAACCGAGTTTGACTCGGCGTCCAGTCAGTTGATTCTCAATAAATTGGTTTGGGCGTAAAAACATTGAGATCGGGGGCAGTCTTGTCTGATGATTGTTTCCCAAAATTTATTCAGATTCCTGAAAGTAAAGTTTGCTGATTTGACTCTTTCAGCAGCAAAAAATCAGTCCTAAACTTGTAGACGGGCTTTGATACTAAAAAATGGACGTGGGTTCAACTCCCACCATCTCCACCAGACGGGACTTATCATCAAGAGAAGTCCCAAAAAGCGTTATAGGAAGCGAGAAAGCGGCGGTTTCAAAGCCGCTTTTTCTGTTGTAGACGAGATGCTGTGAGAAAACCATTCTTAACACCAACCGCTTGTCTTCAAAAATCCCATTTGTCCATATTTCATAAGGGTTTTTGATGTATCCAAACACCTCATTAAGGGCGGTTTCAAAACTCACGCCACCATAGAGGTTTGACTTACCCAAATTCTCTTCAAGCAAGAGTTTCTTGTTCGTAAGTTCCTCAACCTTCTTTTCGTAGGCGGAGAGCACCGCTTCGTTTGTAGCTTTGCCAATCCTCTCGACATAGAGATTTACTTCTTTCTCCGTTCCATCAATCTCTTTTCTTGCTTCAATTTCAGATTGCCTCGAATCAGACGTTCTTTCATTCCATATATCAAGCGCAACCTCCTGTGTAAGCGTAAGCACCTCTTTGTGTGCACGAGCTTTTTTGAGAATCTTGCCAAGTTGTCCTTCCAGTATCTCTTTTGGAATGTTTGTGCCTTTACCTCTGCATAGATTGCAGCGATAAAAAGCCTTTTTATATCCTTTTCTTGGTTTTGTAGACCAGCTCGCTGTAAAGAGCTTATTATGCTCTGGGCATATCACAAATCCTCTTGCGGGAAAATCTAAATGTAAATCCTTTCTTGCCTTTGCTTTTGCCGTGCCATTCAGTTTATCCTGGATTCTTTCATATAAGTCTAAACTTATTAAGCCCTGGTGGTGTCCCTTGCGCCTGACAACCTTCCAGGGTTTGTATTCGATATATTCAGTGTAGAGAATTTGAGTAAGAATCCTCCTCACTTGTTCGAGATGAACTTTCTTGGGTTTCTTTCTGTGGAAGAACCTCTTGCTCTGCAAAAATGCCTGCACGTCTACCTGGTCTGGGAATCTATCATAAGCAAAACCATTGAGTGCCTCTT
>MHHX01000007.1:65399-66241 GCA_001817215.1 Candidatus Brennerbacteria bacterium RIFOXYC1_FULL_41_11
TATATTTTAGACCAGGAGGTGCATCAAAGCTCCAGTAACCACGCTCCAGCCTTGCTTTCATTTTATTTATAACCTGGATGCGGTTTTCTTCTCGTTCCAACTGGTTATGAGCAGCAGAAATTGTTTCAGCAAATCTGCCAACAGGACTATCATCAAAATTAAAATTCAAACATTCTCTTTTCGCTTTTCTTCTATCGAGAGATTCTTTCAGTTTTAAATGGAAGATTGTATCTCTGGCAAACCGCTTTAAATCATCAAAAATTACCACATAGTGAGTTTTGTGATTTTTATCAAGATATTCTAAAAGAGCTGCCATTGCTGGACGTTTCATAAAATCACCGCCACCCGTGTAATCATCCGTAAAAATAGCATCTTCATTAACAATATACCCGTTATTTTTTGCATATTCCTTACAACGATGTTCCTGCGCCTCCAAGCCGTGTCCCTCTTTTTTTTGACGCGCCGAAGAAACTCTGCAATATATAACTGCTTTTTTATATTCTTGTTCTTGTAAAAAACTTTCCATATTATTTTTTGGTCAAAACCAAACTGTTAACGGCATTGCGTAAATCAAGGTCATTGATATGGAGATATCGGCGAGTAGTTTCTAACTTTTTGTGTCCAAGTAGCTGCTGAATGTGGATGATGTTGACGTTCTGGTTATTCAATAACGACGTTGCAAAAGTATGGCGCAACGAGTGCACGCCCACCTTTTCTTTTTTAATGTCCGCCTCTTTTAGATAACGCTTAATGAGGTGGTAAACTCCGCCAGTAGAAAGCCCATCGCCCAACCTGCTTAGAAAAAGAAACTTGGATTCAACTTCTGGGCGTTTTTTAAGATA
>MHHX01000007.1:66251-70171 GCA_001817215.1 Candidatus Brennerbacteria bacterium RIFOXYC1_FULL_41_11
GCATTTAAAACATTGGCGTTGAGCGGAATAGTGCGCTCCTTATTGCCTTTCCCTCTAACACAGATTGACTCTTGAGATTCCTGGAGATTTATATTTTCTAATTTCAAGCCAACGAGTTCAGAAAGACGCACGCCTGTGCCAAGAAACATACCGACAATAGCCAAGTCACGGAGGCAATAGTATGGCGTGGCTTTGAACTTAACAGTGGCGAGGAGGCGTTGATATTCTTCTTGAGTTAAATAGCTTGGTTCTCTTTCTGGAATTTTTGGCGTTTCAATATCAATAGCGGGATTCTCTTTCAAAACTTTTCTACGAGTAAGCCATTTGAAAAATGATTTTATGGAGGCAATTTTACGTGCCATCGTGATTGCAGAGTTCGGTTTTTTATAGCCTTCATTTTTGAGATGTGAGAGGAACAGTCCAATATCATCTCTTGATACGGTTTTAACATTGGCTCTATTGAGAGACTCCAAAAACTCAACAAACTTACTTAAGTCGTGTTGATAAGCCTCAATAGTCCGCGGAGAAAAATTCTTTACGGAGAGATAGTGTAAAAATTGTGTAATGTGGTCATTCATTGTCATTGTTTTTGAGATTTCCTTTTTTCCTGTTCTCGAAACCATACGTGCAACCCTATTATCCACCCACCCCAAGTAAGGAATATTAGGCGATAAGCATATCCCGTCTCAATAATGTCTATCGCTAAAATCCATTTCAGCAACATCCCCAATGCAGCCAGCGACCCGACGGTGTATAAGAACGCCATAAACGCAAACGAGCAAAGTTCGCCGACATATCGCGACCTCGCCTCCCACGGTGTCTCCGTATATTGCGGGTATTTTTCTGGCTCTGTATTCCAGCAGTAAAGAGATAAAATTACTGCCCAGATTACCCAGAGGACGTAAATGGAGATGTCCTCATATCCGAGAACGTCCAATAGGGCAAGCGAGATTAAGGTGCCTACGAAAGCTAAAAAGAGGATACCTATAACGTATTTGAAATAATGACCTCCTTTTTCAACTGATTCTTTGTTGTTCATATTTCCCCAATTATTTATTTGATTCACTTTCGACCTTTAAGTTTATAAATTTCTCAAAATCCACTCTTCGGATTAACCACTTTCGACCTATGTGGAAAAAACCATCGAGCTTGCCAGATTGCAGCCATCTTAGGATGGTGGCTTTAGAAACGCCCAAATCTTTGGCGACTTCTTTTATTCCGAGGTAATTGTTTTCGTCTTTTCCATCCGCCTTTACCTCTGGTTTTTGTATTGTTGATTCGACCATAAGATTTAATGGATATTTAAATGAGTAGCTTGGTGTTTAATGAATCCCTATGTTATCCACTTGCGTTTTGTTTGATGTTGCTCTATACTGAAAGTGTTAAAGCTTCGAGCGTATTCCGATTTTAATTAACGATAATATCCATTTAATGACATTGCCCTGCGGGGCTTGTTTTGTTTTAAGGGGTTTTTCCACGTCATCTATGGCTCTGTATCCACGGCTGGGGTAGTTTCCAGCCCTCAACCATACAGGCGTGGATATACCTGTATTTATCAGGGTTATACAGCGATAAACAAAAGGGTGTAGACCTATCCTCCTCTGCTTTGATTCTGCGAAAAACGAAATAGGGTGGTGGTAGTTTCCCTTTCGCCCTTTTTGTTCGGGGCTGGGACACCCTATTGAAATTAGACTTTTTAACCCGAAAACTTTCATAGGTGCATTTGGCTCTCGAAACCATTCTCATCAACCGCAATTATCATCCATTCATCATCGGGTGTATAAGACTTTTGTTTTATATAACTGCGAGCATCTTTTTCCGTGCCGAATACTCTTTGAAGGGAAAATTCACTGTGATAAGCGTTGTAATTTTTCCAATAAACTCTGTAATTAGGACGTGTTTTCTCGGCATCACGGCTTCTATCAATTAACTTGCGAAATTCAATTACATCTTTGATGCTGTCTTGAACAAGCGGAGTAAGACCTTCGTATATAGTTTCCACTACTTCATCAAGCTCATCCTGGTTTAACTCTCTATCCAATACTGTTTCCGCCTCTTCTTGGACAAAAACATCACTGATTACGACCAACTCTTTTTCCTTTTTGAGATTTTCCTGAATTTTGCTCATTACCTTATCAATTTTCTTTCCTTCGGGGCTGTCTAAAAACTTAGCTGCCTTTTTCATATCTCTTTTAATTCTTTTTTCGTCTTCCTTTGTTCTCATATAATTTAGTTAATGGTTAATTTTTTGATTTTTTTCCTCCAGCTTCTGTGTGAGTAGGAAGTTAAAAAGTCGGCGTGGGTTACGGCACGTGCCCTTTCGTATCTCGTCTTTTATGACTGCATAAGCATCGCTTATTGCTTGCATCCCAAGTTGATGGCGACGAGCGAGTATGAAGCGCATATTCGACTCTCCTAATGCGTTAGCAATATCAACGCACATAGCGTCGTCATTGCTGCTTAACGGATATTCGCTTGGATGTCTTCCACTTAATTGGAAGCGACTATTCGATTGTTCATTATTTTTCATAATCGATTTTAATTAAGTCTGTTAATCGGTATTCGTCTGGGGAGGTCTGCCCCAACGTTTTCGCAGTTCCTCCTTAATGCTTGTAATTTCTTCACTATTCGACCTTTCAGACCTCTGCACTGGAGGCTCTAACCTCGGTTGTGCTTCGGACTGAATAGTGGCAATGGGTGGTGGCTTATCACTGCTCTCGCTCTGCTTCTGGCTCTGAAAATAAGGTTTTATGTCAATCCATTTTTGCGTTGTCTCATTTGGTTTTTTAGCAATTTTGAAGTCTGCTACAACGTATGAAAAATCTTTACTTCCACTATGATTCGGGAACCATATCAACTCGTGCCCATCTTTTAGGTCTGCCATTAACTTGTTGATGCCATTTATGTTCTGTTGGCTGGTCTTGCGCTTGAGCATCACGCATATTTTTTCGTAGCTTGTTCTACCGATGCCCTCGTAGGGGTTTACTTGGCGGTAGAGCACGGCAAGCAGGAGGATTTTTTCTGGTGTTAGTTCTCCAGCGTCATACGCCTTCCACGCAGAGCCAAAAATCATTGAGAAGGGTCTTATGTCTTCTGGTTCGTTAGTGGTGGTATAAATTGTGATTTTCATTTTTTTCATATACATTTGTGTGCTATTCGCTATAAAGTAATTCCTTCGCTTCTTTTATTGCTGCTATAAAACTACGAGGCTCTATGATTGCCTTTTTCGACCAAAAAGCCGCAAGGAGGCTCTCACTATCTTCAGAATTGAAGATAAAGACAGCTCGCTTGCGGTCAGTCCTATCTACGGAAATAAGCTCTATACCGTTTGCCAATAAAAATGCGGCGACGTAGAGGTCAGATACTTTATATTCCGTTTTGGGTGATTGCATATTCATTTTTTTCATCTTTTTTAATTTCTTTCTTTTGTAAGTTATCGAAAATCAAATTGACGATGCTGTATAAAGAATCACGTATGGAAACAACCTGTGCATCACTTAAATGCGCAGCTCTCTCGCCTAATATTTCTTTGCATCGTTCAATCGGAAGCATCGTGGTGTAAAAAATGTTTACATCACAATTTTGACAGTCAGCTTGAAGATAGAACATCGTGCGCAAAAATTTGCGCAATATTTTTTACAAATGTGAGCTAAAATCAAAACAAAAAAGCCCGCCTGTTTTTCAAGGGGGCAAAGTTATTGCGCCTATTTCGCTCTGCCTATTCTGTTATTGTCAGTTGTATCCCGTTCTCCCGCTCTATATGAGCTGGAATTTTTTTATCTCGTAAGTTTCTGTTAATTCCTTTAAGCAAACCAAAAAGTTTTCTTTGTGCCCGCTTGTCTTGGGTAAAGTCTTTTACGCTGTTTGCAAAGTTTAATCCGATTGCATACTTTTCTGGTGGAAAGCTCTCGCCTTTATGA
>MHHX01000008.1 GCA_001817215.1 Candidatus Brennerbacteria bacterium RIFOXYC1_FULL_41_11
CTCCGGTTTCCGCCTATGGCGGAAAATTGCCGTTATGCAACGAAGTTGCATCGGTAATAGGTAAAGCCGCGTTTGACGCGGTGGTATTTCTATTACGGGAAACGCTTGAAAATTGGATGAAAATATGTTATAATGTAAATCTATCAAACTAGGCTCATCATCCTTGCTCCGGGTGATGAGAAAATAAGGAGGAGCGATGAATAAGAAAATTATTTTGATCGCAGTACTAATATTTTTATTCACACAGGCCTGTTCGTGCAGTGCCTTGTTGGGACCTCCTGGTGGGGGTCAAGGGATCGCGGATGAAGCCGCGGGCCAGGTTACAAAGTGTGAGCCCGGCCCAAACGCCGACGATTCAACCAGGTTTTGGGCATGGGTTTACATCCTGGAGGCCAGGATGGCTGGCAAGGATTGTCCGGATGGGTGGATAAAACAATAATTTCGATTTCCACACCACAACGTCCCGCACTTGCGGGACGTTTGCTTTTTACATAAATTCGTGTTTAAATTTAATATCGTTCATGAAAAAAGGAGATGATGTATGGCTATAAAACGTGGTAGGAGTTATTCCAAGCACAATGGGATGACCTCGTTTGAAATTGCCGTTGCGATTACTGTTGTGCTGCTTGTTGCGGTCGCATTTGTTCTGGCAGTTCTCATTTCGATGTGTCCCGGTTTTTCCGGTGACCTGCGCGGCTTGATCCTTTGCGCCCTAGGCTATTATTAGCCCATTGAAGACACCGTCATCATCGTGGCGGTGTCTTTGGTATTTCAATGTGTTAAAATTAAAAAATGTCATCATCAAAACTACAATTAAAATCAAAGCCAAATCCTGGTTTTGAGTTTGTGAACGCACGGATTCTGAGTGTTTTGGAAAAGGTTGAAGAGATTATCAAACCAGATGATAAAGCCGGAATCAGCGAAGCCAAGATTGAATCTTTAAAAGAGATTATAAAAAAATACGACAGAATCAGGGGCGAGATTGTTAAAGGACACATCACGGAAGATGGAATCGGAGTCTCATTGGTTGAAGCAGAGTTTGATACAGAGTTATTAAAATCGCTGATTTTTATTTTTGAATATATTAACTCCGTGAGTCATGATGCCGGAATGTTGGCTGAAAAAGGCTCAACAGCGAATAATCAGTTGACGAGATTTTTGATTGGTTTGTCGGACAAATTCAATTTGCCGGAAGAAGATTTGGTATATTTTTATTTTAAATTGTTTCAATCAGAACCTGTTGTCAAGGAGTTAGTGAATATTGGCGAAGAAAGGCGATTCGCCAGGGGTGTTTACGGAGTCGCCAGGTCTTTATCTTTCTTGAAAACGCAGAAAGAGTTTTTTCAATCAAAATTTCATGAGCCGTCTTTGGAAGAAGATATGAAGCATAAAGTGGATCTCAGGTGTGAAAGTGAAACAGAGATTTCTTTGTTTCAGATCAAAGCTTATAGCGATAGGGATATCGTGGTGGTTTACGATCTTTCGTCAAAGAAAGAAAGGGGAGATCTTATAGAAATTTTTCGCTCGAATGATCGTCGGGATCTGGAGAAAGATATTGAGGCGATTATGGCGTATGCCGAAGAAACGCAAAAAGAGGAGGAGAGGCGACGTGGACGAACTGGATTGCCAAGAACTGTTAATGCTTACTGGGTTCAGGTTCAGGAAAGAAAAGATTAAGGCAGGATTTTTGCTGATTTCAGTACATTATCTTCAAGCCAGATCAGTGTCTGATCTTCAAAATTTATTGTGTTAGAGATTTTGCCAAGGTTGATTTTGTATTTATTAACCGGCATTCTTTTGTCGATCTCAACAATCATGGCATTCTTTTCTGAAATAGTGACGATCTGCCAGTTAAAATGCGCAAAATAAATGTTGTTGATGTTGTTGCTTACACCGAGGCTTAGAGCTTCGCCCTTTTTGTAAAGCAGATCGTCGAAAACATCTTCAAGGAAATAAATAAAGACACTATCGTCTTTATTGAAATACGCCAATCTTGAGTTGTCTTCGGAAACAATAATTTTTTCGACGCCATCGGCTATTTTTTCTTTTTTTGTCTCGTCAAAGAAATAAATCTCGTTTTCATTGTTTTTTAAGAGAAAGTTGTTTTTGCCGAGATTTTTTATCGAAGCGTTTTGTGTCTCTAATCCGGTGTTCAGCAATTCTCTGATCGAGTTTTCGTTTGAGTAATCAAAGTGATAAATAATCCCTTGTTCATCAACAAAATACTCTTCGCTCAGGGCGATGATTTTTTTGTTGTAAAATACGGCGTATTCCTGTTTTTCAAGGTCAAAAAAATAATTGTTTTTTGATGTCAAGGCAAACAAAATATTGTCATTGTTTTCATGCCAGACGAATCGGGTTTGGCTTAGGTTGTTTTTTTCTGTTTGCAAAAAGAGTTTGAAAAAACTTGAGGCCAAGAATGTTCCTTGGGTTTCAGAAAAAACAACGCCGTTGGTTTTTGATAATGCCAGAAAACTTTTTCCCGAGCTTGAGGGAATGATTTTTGAGATTGATTCGTTTCTTGGAAAGCCAGTAATCGTTTTTGTGTCTACCAACAAAGTCGAGGTTGCGTTTTCGTGGCGAAATATCTTGCCCGTGGCGTTGGTGTAAAGAAACATTTTTCTGTTGTTTTCTGGAATGATGATAAGACTGGGCATCGCCAGGATTGTGCTGGAGGCGATTTCGGGTTTAAGAACCGGGAAGATAATTCTGGTGGCCTTGGTGACCTGGAGGGGGTTAACTTCAAGCTCTTTCTCCCAGGAAATTTCTTCTTGAGTGGTTGGTTTCACGGAAACAATATATTTCTGAGGCAGAAGATTTTTAATTAGTGTGCCGCCAGATCCCAGAAGTGATGTTTTTGACTGGAGAGTTTTGCTTTTTCCACCTGTTTGCGGCTGGATGCTGATAATGACTGACTCGGGGCTAGTTTTAATAAAAACGCCTCCGGCCTGGACGAGCCTTAGATTTTTAAAATCGAATAAATAGCCTTGGGAAAGTAGAACAATAGCCGGCGCAACAATAAAAAATGCCAGAGTTAGGGTAAAAAATATTAATGATCTTTGTGGCTTTGTCATGTATGTATCTTAACATTTAATCTTAAGTCCCAACTTGACAACAGGTAAATTGTTTATATAGTGAAAATAGCATAGGCGCATGCCCGCATCTGATCATCCCGCGGCGCGGCCAGTAGGCCAGTTCGATCCCTCGGAGATAACTCTCCGAGGGCTTTTGTTTTTTATGGATACGAGATAAAATGTTCTATATGCTGAAAAAAGAGATTTTAAAACACATTTTGATCTGGACAGGAGCCGTGGCGGGTTTGGTGGCTGTGTTTTTTCTGATGTATTTTTTTCTTTGGCAAAATAATGGCAATGATTCGAGGACCTATGATATTGAGCTGAATGATGCTGATTGGAAAAGTGGCAATCCGGAAGCAAAGATTGTTTTAGTTGAGTACAGCGATTTTCAGTGTCCGGCTTGCGCTGTTTATTTTTCTGTTGTTGATCAGTTATTGAAAGATTACTCAGATGATATTTTATTTGTTTATCGTCATTTTCCTTTGAGGACAATACATCCGCATGCCGAGATCGCGGCATATGCTGCGGAAGCGGCCGGCAGACAAGGAAAGTTCTGGGAGATGTATGAAAAGCTTTTTCGGTCGCAGGCCTTATGGTCTTTAGAAAAGAATGCCAAACAAACATTCCTTGGATATGCCAATGAATTGGGTCTTGCAGAAACAAAGTTTTTGGAGGATTTGGAATCCAATACCGTAAAAGAAAAAGTCATTAAAGACTATCAGTTCGGGTTGCGGATCCAGATTAATGCCACGCCAACGTTTTTCCTGAATGGTAAAAAACTTCAAAATCCTGCCGGTTACGAAGCTTTTAAGAAAATTATTGATTCCGAGTTGAATAGATAATGCAGAAAAAGAAGATATTTTTTCTTATCTTGATTGTTCTTGGTAGCATCATTGGCTTGTTTGATGTCGGTTATCTTTCAATGCTTGAATGGCAAGGCAAAAACAGCTCAGCCTGTGATCTTGGTGGACTTAACTGTAATGCGGTTTTAACGAGCCAGTACAGTAAACTCTTCAACATTCCTTTGGCTTACTGGGGTTTGGCGTATTATCTGGTACTGTTTATTTTAATCGTTGTTTATCTTGACTTTTCCGCCATTGGCGGAAAACATCAAAAGATATTTCAGGCGATTGGATTAATGCTCTGGGTTGGTTTTGGCGTGTCTTCGGTTTTACTTTATCTGCAGGCTTTTGTTTTAAAAGCGTTTTGTTTGTATTGCTTGATTTCCGAAATCGCTATCGTTATCATGATTATCGGTTATCTCGTGGCCAGACATTATTTTAAGGAAAAATAATTTGGACCCTAACTTTTATTACCTGTCTTGTACTAAATTTCGGTTCAGATTTTGATTATCGCCGTATTTGGCGAGATAATAATGAATTATTAATTAACTTTTTTAAATCTTGGTCGTTCGTTGATTTAGATTTGCGGTTACCGAAATTTTAGTAATAGGATGTTTGTTTTAAAAGCCGGCGGGAAAAAAGAATATTTTAATAAGAAAAATATCGAGCGATCACTCGCGGCTATTGGTTTGGATGCAAAAATTGCCAAAGGCTTGTCAGACGAAGTGTCTTTGAGATTTAAAAAGTCTGTTTCTTCGGATGAGATTTTTAGATTCGTTATTTCACGGCTCAAGTCTTATGGCCCGGAGTTTTTGGGTAGGTATAATCTTCGACGAGCGGTCATGAATCTTGGACCGACAGGCTATCCTTTTGAAAGGTATGTTGCCAAGGTTCTTGAGGAATACGGTTACCGAACAAAAACCAACCAGATTGTTCAAGGCCATTGCGTTAAGCACGAGATTGACGTTATGGCCTGGAAAGATAAGACTCATCTTATTGTTGAATGCAAGTATCATAATACTCATGGCGCCAGATCTGATCTGAAAGTTGCACTGTACGTTTGGTCAAGGTTTCTTGATATTAAGAAAAAATGGGAAGAGGATCCGGGGCACAAACAAGCAGAGTTTCATGGTGTCTGGTTGATGACAAATACGCGTTTTACTTCAGAAGCAGTTCAGTATGGCGAGTGTGTCGGCATGCTTTTGACTGGCTGGGGTTATCCTAGAGAGATGAGTCTGGAAAAAATGATTCATGATAAAAAGCTTTATCCGATCGATATTTTTCCCGATTGGAACGGCAAGCTGAACTATCACAAGCTTTACGAAAGCGAAATTTCCTTATTGCGCGATTGCTTGAATTTTTCAGCAAAAGAGTTTTCTAAGAAATCTGGCTTAAAAGAGGTTGAAGCTGCGATATTTCAGAGTGAGGCTTTGCGCCTTATCGGCAATTAAAAGATATGAAAATACTTATTGTCGGCAATGGCGAGATTGGTTCGGCCATTGGTCAGATTCTCGGGAGTAGGGACCATGTAGTTTATTTTTGGGATAAAAATCCGGAGTTATCATCTCCTTGGCATCTTTTTAAACAGAGTTTCGAAGAAATTGCTCGGGTGAGTGATTTTGTATTTTTTTGCGTGCCGTCATGGTGCTTACGCGAAGCGCTTGGATCGTTTAAATCCTTGTTTGGGGAGCGTGCGATTTTGGTTAATCTAGCTAAGGGCATGGAAGCTGACGGCAAAACTATGGATCAGGTGATTGGTGAAATAGTGTCGAATAAGTTTGTTTTGATGTCTGGACCGATGTTGGCAGAGGAGATTTCTGAAGAAAAATTCGGTTCAGCCGTGCTCGCCGGGATTGATGCCGATGTCATTAAAAAAACCAGCCAGTTGTTTTTAGGAACCAACATTCACATTGAAACTTCTCAGGAGGTCAGAACCGTTGCTTTTGCCGGAGTTTTGAAAAACGTTTATGCCTTGGCTATCGGTATTGTTTCCGGCCTGGGTTTTGGTGACAATCTGAAAGGCTTTTTAACTTCAAGAATTCTCGAAGAATGGAACTATCTAGCAGATATTTTATCTTTGGATAAGGCTATTCTTTGGGGTCGAGCTGGTGAAGGCGATTTTATTACTACAGCTTTTAGTCGTTACTCGAAAAATCACGAGCTTGGGGAAAGGCTAGCGAAAGGTCAGCTTGGAAATTTGAAAAGCGAAGGCATATCAAGCTTGCTCGGGTTAGTCAAGGTCGTTACAGAAAAAAATCATCAGCTACCAAAATATTTACATAATCTAAAAAGAGTTGTGATTGATCAAGAACCAGCAGAAAATGTTTTTCAATTTGATTCTGAGTGACAATACCTCTCATGATTATCAAAAACAAAAAACAGTTGTCAAAAACAAAGACAAGAGCCATGGTTCTTGAGGTTTTAGAGTTCGGATATCAGGCGATTAATCTGCAAAATGTTTTAAAAGATAAGTTGAGAATTTCGGGAAATAACCTGATAATCAATTCCCAAAAAATTGATTTGAGAAAATTCAAGAGGATTTTTGTTTGTGGCATTGGCAAGTGTGCTCTGGAAACCGGAAAATACTTGGAAAAAACTCTTGGTAAAAAGATCGCCGGTGGTATTGTTTTGGATACAAGAACAGAAAAACTCAAATATATAAAAAGCATTAAGGGCGACCACCCGCAACCTTCGTTGAGGAATCTTAGAATCAGCCAAAAAATTTTGAGATTAATTGAATCTTTAAATCCAAAAGAAGACTTTTTGATCTTCATTGTTTCTGGTGGTGGTTCCAGCTTGTTTTTTTCCCCTTGCGGCATCAAGCCCAAGGATATGATTAGCTTGAGCCTTGATCTTCATAAAAGCGGGACCAATATTCATGAGTTCAACATCGTCAGAAAGCATTTGTCTTCAGTCCAAGGGGGAAAATTAGGTTTGAGCTTAAGGCCTTTAAAAATTTTAGCCTTGTATTTTTCGGATGTCGTATCTGAAACAAACAATAAAAACCTTGAAACGATTGCCTCCGGTCCGTTTTATACTGATAAACACAATGATCTTGAGGCAAGGAAGGTTTTACAAAAATATGGGTTATGGCGAAAATATTCAAAGAAGATCTTGGGATTTAGTGAGACAGTCAAAAACAAAAAACATCTTTCACATATCAGTCAACAGCTTTTATTAACCAACACCGTTGCCCTTGAGGCATTGGTTAAAAGAGCCAGGCAGATTGGTTTTAAGCCCAAAATTTTGAGCTCGACTTTTTCTGCCGAGGCCAACACGGTTTTTAATAAAGTCAGGATCTTAGCAGATCATTATCCCAAGCATGATTTTTTTATTATTGGTGGAGAAATGACGATCAAAGTTGGAGGAAAGGGAAGGGGCGGAAGAAATCAGCAAGCGGTTTTGGCGAGTTTGAAAAATATAAAAGACAATGAAAGTTTTGTCTGTGTTGCTTCTGATGGAATTGATAATACTGAATATGCCGGCGCCATTAGTGATTACTTGGTATTTGAAAAAGCAAGAAAGCTTAATTTGAATACAAGAGTATATTTGAAGAATAATGATTCTTTCAGTTTTTTCAAGAAAACCGGTGATTATATTAAAACCGGGAAGACCGGAGTGAACGTTGCGGACATAATTTTGTATTACCGCAAAAAACGGGATGGCTATCATTGATTAGTCGCTTTCAACCAAATTGTTCCCGATAATCAGTCGGATCTTCTGGTATAATTAAATATTAATAAGAGTTTACTTAAGTCATAAGAAACTTGTTTGCCGCTTGCTTTTATATTACGGATTATTTAGATAA
>MHHX01000009.1:0-4547 GCA_001817215.1 Candidatus Brennerbacteria bacterium RIFOXYC1_FULL_41_11
GATGTCTCTGGTGAACAAATCGGTTTTTGGGATGTGATGGTGGTCAATCCAGACGGTCAAGTTGGCGTTTTCCCGCGTGGTTTTCAGATTCAGTGATGTGATATAATTTTAGGAGATCAGTACCTTGTATAAATGAAGAAATGATCTGCCAGACAGTTTGTATTAATGTCTGCCGTTTTTAAAAACATAAAAATATTTTTAAATCAGAATGACGAGATTGGAGAATAAGAATTTGAACCGTTTTCTTGGACTTGGCATCACTTTGTTCTTGCTTTTTAGTTCAGTTTTTTTTGTTTTCGCTTGGCAGAATCCAACCGTGGCCCCTCCGGGTGGGAATATTTCAGAGCTTTTGAATACTGGCGCAACTCCACAGACAAAAACCGGCGATCTGACAGTTAATGGTAATTTTGTTGCTTCGAGCACAATGAATGTTGGCACTAGCAGCCTGTGGGTTATTGGTGACGGTAATGTCGGCATTGGTACGGTTTCGCCGGCAACAAAGCTTGATATTGATACTGGAAGCAATACCAGTGGTCTTAGGCTGCGCGGGTTGGCGGAGACAACAGAGATTGCGGATATTTATGTCGGCGCTAATGGACGTCTTGTGTTTAGTAATGCCAGCAGTACTGGTGCTGCTGGCTATCTTGATTTTTATTCGAAAGACGATTCTTACGGTTATCTTTTCAGAGAGTCAAACAATCTATCCACTACTTATTTAAATATTTATGTTGTGGAAAATGGCGCTACTGATTATGTCAATTTTGTCGTCGCAACCTCCAGTTCAACCCCTGGTTTAGTGATTAACTCAGATGATGATATCGGCATTGGAACTCTTACCCCATCCTATGATCTTTCTTTCGGTGGCAATGTTAACAGGACTTTGGGAATGGAGCGCATAACGACAGCTGCTTCGGCAGGAAAATATCTTTCTATTTTTGCCGGAGGAGCAACTAGCGGCGGCTCCAACTTGAACGGAGGGGATCTTTATCTTACTAGTGGCATATCTACTGGGCAAGGCCAATCCAATGTTATGTTGAGGGTTTACGGTTGTTATGCTGGTACCTATGGTGGCGAGTGCACGCCTGGAACCGCTACGGCAGATTTATTGACCGCCTTGACTGTTCAGTATAATGCGAGCCTGCTTCTTTATGGAAGCGCGGCTTCTCTCGTACCGCTTTATAATGTAGTTGATGCTGCCAATGCTTGCGATGGCGCCGCGACGGCTGGTACGGCCGAAGGCTTGTGCATTGATGTTGGTAATAATAATGAATCTGAGTTCAAAATTATGGCTAGTGGTAATATGACCTTGCAGGGGACCTCTTCAATTAGTGGCGATCCAGATTATGCCGAGATTGTCAAAGTTAATGATTACAAAAGCATTGAGGCCGGAGACATTATTTCTGCTATTGAGGTTGACGTTAATAGTGTCGAAAACGTTTTTAATGGCGTAGTGGCGCAGAAATCTTTGTTGGCTTATGATTCTCGCTTGCTCGGCGTTGTTTCTGATAATCCGGGGTATTTGATCGATCATAATGGCACTATGAATCACGAAGGCGGAAGAATCCGTGACGGTTATCAACCGCTGGCTTTGTCTGGACGTGTTTTTGTCAAAATTAGTTCCGAGAACGGAGAGATCGGGGTTGGCGATTACATTACTTCCGGTACGATTCCCGGTGTTGGTATGAGAGCGACTCAAGCTGGAAGGGTTATTGGTATGGCTTTGCAAAGCTGGACATCCGAGAATGTAAAAGAAATTGGCAAGATTATGGTTTTGGTCAATAATTTTTATTTTGATCCAGCCTATTCTTTCAATGATATAAACAATCTTTATATTGTTTATAATCCAGAGAATGATGAAAAAGCTGTTTTGAAAGATGACAACGGTGTTATTAACCGTATAAGCGTTTTTTCCAACTTGGTTGTTGCTAATTTAAAATCAGGTTTGTTGGAAGCGAAAAAACTCGTGGTTGATGGTGTTGATATTCTTCAAAAATTGAACACACAAGAACAGGAGATCAAAATTTTAAAACAGGAAATAGAGTTATTAAAAATAAATAAATAATTTTTTAACATGGAGATTGAGAAAATTTCAAAACCAAAATCAAGAAAAACCAAAATCAGTAAAAAATTCCTTGCCTGGCTTTTAGGTGTTTTGGCGTTGTTGTTTGTTTCCTGGACGGTTTTTTCTGCGTTTAGTTATTCAGTCGTTTATCTGCAGACCGGCGATATTTATTTCGGTAGGTTCTTACCGTTTCCTTTTCATTGTATTTTTGATGCTTGGGTGATGCAGCGTGATCAGATCGGACAGCCGTATCTGAGTAAGGTTGAGTCAATGATCTGGCAACCGGTTTTCGGCGCGATTCATATCAACCCACGGCAGGTTGTTTTTCGGGGTTGGTTAGCAAAAAATAGCGTTGTTTTGCGAGCGATAAAAACCAGTCAACCAGGTTCTTTTGCTATACCGCTTTTCACGCCGTTGCCATCATTGAATCCAGTGCCCGAGCCTACTGAGTAGCATTTTTCTTGCTTTTCTTGGTAAATACTCTTATCTTTGTATAGGTTGAGTTATATATGAAATGCTTGGCGTATTTTGATTGTGCAGCAACCACCCCAGTGGATCCGGAGGTATTTTTGACGATGCAGCCTTTTTTTTCTGAGGATTTTGGCAATCCCGGATCCTTACATGCTCTTGGGCAAAAAGCTCAAGCCGCCGTCGATCTTTCTCGGAAAACTATTGCCGATTATCTTGGGGTTGATTTTACAAACGTGATTTTTATGGCTTCGGCTTCCGAAGCAAATAGCCTGGCGGTTAAGGGCGTTGTGGCAAAAGCCAGGACGTCAGGGTTTGAAAAACCACACTTGATTGTTTCGAAGATTGAACACCGGTCAATTTTAAATCTGGCAGAGGATTTGGCCAGACTTGGCGAGATTAGTTTTGACTACGTTGGTGTCGATGCAAATGGCATTGTGAAGGTTGAGTCTTTGAAAAGATTATTACGCAAGGAGACAGTTTTGGTTTCGGTGATGCAAGTTAATAATGAAACGGGCGTGATTCAGCCGATAAAGAAGCTGGCAAGGATTATCAAAGAGTTCCGTCAGGAAAAGATCCTCGTAAAAAATCAAAGTCGGTTCAGTGTTTCTGAACTGCAATATCCTTTGTTTCACACCGATTCTGTTCAGGCCCTGATGCATCTTGAAGAGATAAAACCAAATGAGCTTGGTGTTGATTTGATGTCTTTATCCAGCCACAAGGTTTATGGTCCGAAGGGCACGGCCGCATTGGTTTCGGGAAACCTTTCTTTTTCAAAATTGATTTCCCCATACATTGTCGGCGGTAGTCAGGAGTTTAGTTTTCGCTCCGGGACGGAAAATGTACCGTCAATTGTTGGTTTTGCTAAGGCGGTTGAGGTTGGAAAAGAGTTGCACTTATCGAGTCAGAAGATGACGGAGAATATAAAGGCCCAGATGGTTAAAAAAATCTTGAAGGTTTTTCCCAAGGTCGTGTTTAACTCTCCCGAAACCTCGATTCCAGAGATTTTGAATGCTTCTTTTCCTGGTTATCAAAGCGAAGATTTGATCTATGCATTTGATAAAGAAGGCGTGGCGGTTTCGGCTGGATCTGCTTGTGAGGCCAGGGCCCTGCAGATATCTCATGTTCTTTTGGCCATGGGTTTGCCAAAGGAGCTTACGAATTCTGTAATAAGGTTCAGTTTTGGCAGATTAACAAAGAAGAAAGAACTTGATTATTTATTTGGGGCTCTTGAAAAAATTTTTTCAAAGCATTAAATTATCATTTGGAAAAATTAAACTTAGCTTTCCGTGCTCATGTTAAAGAATCTTAAAAATAAAGAATTATTATTGAGTTTTTTTACTGGCCTAATGCTTGTTGGATTACTTGTGTTTGGGTTCCGATCAGCAGACAATTTTTCGAGTGTTTTTTATGAGTTTAAAAATCTCGGGGGGAAATTTATTGGTCTTTTTGGAAAATATCAAGATTATTTTGACGGACCGAAAATCTCGGTCAAAGGGGGCATCGTTCTGGAGAATGATGCCAAGCCGATTGATGTTTCTGAAATGGCCATGGCTTACGAGAAACAGATAACCGTGGCGGTTGAAAAAAGTGCGCCATCAGTTGTTTCGATTATTGTGTCCAAGGATTTGCCTATTTTTGAACAGTATTACGTTAACCCTTTTCAGGGTTTTGGCTTTGATTTTCCCGACAGTTTCGGAATTCCACAGCTCCGGCAGAAAGGAACAGAAAAGCAGGAGATTGGCGGCGGTTCTGGTTTTGTGGTCTCGAATAACGGCTTCATTGTTACCAATAAACACGTGGCCTCTGATTCTGAAGCTGAGTACGCGGTGATTTTTAATGATGGTCAAAAGCTTAAGGCAAGAATCATTGCTCGCGATCCGAGCTTTGATCTGGCGATTCTCAAAGTTGAAAAAACCGGTTTGGTGCCGTTGCCGCTTGGAGATTCCTCAAAATTGAAGCTCGGGAGTACGGTCATTGCTATCGGCAATGCCTTGGGAGAGTTCAGTAATACTGT
>MHHX01000009.1:4775-7421 GCA_001817215.1 Candidatus Brennerbacteria bacterium RIFOXYC1_FULL_41_11
AAAAACCGGCGAGTTGAAGGTTGCGTATCTTGGAGTCAGGTATCAGATGGTGACAAAAGAGCTTCAAAAATCTAAAGATCTTGCGTCTGATTACGGTGCTTTGATTATTCCCGGAGAGGTTGAGCCTGGGGTGATGAAGGGTTCTCCGGCTGAGCAGGCAGGATTGGAAGAAGGTGATATTATACTTGAGATCAATGGTACGAAACCTTCTGGCATGAATGCTTTGGCTTCAATTTTGCGCGAGTTTAGTCCGGGTGACACGATTTTTCTGAAATTGATGCGCGACAGTAAGGAGATGACGCTTGAAGCGAGATTGGGGGAAAGATGATCCCGCATGCGAAGCCTGCCTTGATAAAGATGATGCTAAAAAGCGTGAGAATTATCTCAAAACCAGCGGCGGAGAATCTATGCTAAAATTAAGATTGAAACAATATTTTTATAAACAAAAGAGTCGAAAGATTAGTTAAAACCTCACTGTGGGATGAATCCTTTTAATCGTTTTACAAATAAAGCTCAGGAGATTTTACAACGAGCGCAAGAGATCGCGTCGGAAAAAAATCATCCCGAGATAACCACGCTGCATTTGGTGCTGGCGCTTTTTTTACAGGATGACGGTATCGCTCCTGCGGTTTTGGAAAAAACTGGCGTTGAGCTAGAACAGTTGATGGATAAACTTGAAAAGAGGCTCGAAGTTCAACAGAAAGTTTTTTCTCTCGGCCAGCCATCTCCTTTCGGCCCATTTTATCTTTCTCAGGAATTAGTGCAGGTTTTGCAGAAATCCGGCGAGTTGATACAGAAAAGTAAAGAAGAGTATATCGCCCCCGAGCACGTATTTTTGGCGTTGTTGATGATGAAAACCAAAGCCAGGGATTTTTTTGAACAAGAAGGTTTTGATGTTCCGGATTTGATAAAAAATTCGGAAGAATTAAAGACTCAAGAAACAGTTTCCGATTCACAGTCTCAGTCGCGATTTAAGGTCCTTGAAAAATATACTGTCAATCTTACAGAGTTGGCGAAAAACAAAAAAGTTGATCCGGTTATCGGTCGAGAGAGGGAGCTGAGGCGTATAATGGAGGTTTTGTCGCGGAGAGTGAAAAATAATCCGATCCTGATTGGAGAACCAGGTACGGGGAAAACTGCGATTGTCGAAGGTCTGGCCCAGATGATTGTGTCAAAAGAAGTTCCCGAGCCGTTGAAAAATAAAGAGGTTTTATCTTTGGATATTGGATCTTTGATTGCTGGCACTAAGTTTCGGGGTGAGTTTGAAGAACGATTAAAGGCCGTGCTAAAAGAAATCAAATCTGCTCAAGGCAAGTACATTATTTTCATTGATGAAGTGCATATTCTTGTTGGCGCAGGCGCAGCCGAGGGTTCAATTGATGCTTCAAATATGTTAAAGCCGGTTTTAGCCAGGGGCGAGCTTCATGCCATTGGCGCGACAACTTTTAAAGAGTACAAACGTTATATTGAACGCGATCCTGCTTTTGAACGTCGTTTCCAGCCGATTCATGTAGAAGAGCCGAATCGTGACGATGCCATTGCCATCTTGAGGGGATTGAAAGAGAAATACGAGGCTCATCACGGAGTCAGAATTACTGATTCTGCGTTGGTTGCGGCCGTGGATCTTTCAATGCGTTATATCACGGAAAGGTTTCTTCCGGATAAGGCGATTGACTTGATGGATGAAGCAGCGGCTTCTTTAAGGCTTGAGATGGAAAGTTTGCCACAAAATATTGACGAAGCAAGAAGAGCGATGAGGAAGCTTGAAATAGAGAAAGAGGCTTTGAAAAAAGAAGAAGGCAGCGAGGCAAAGAAGCGTTTGAAAAAACTCGAAAAAGAGCTTCAAGTTTTAGCTTCAGATAACGAATCGCTGACAAAACATTGGGAGAAAGAAAAGAAAGAAATCAACAAGATTCATGACCTGAGATCGAAGATTGAAGAACTTCGACTCGAGGCTGAAAGGGCCGAGGCTTCAGGAGATCTGACAAAGGTCGCCGAGATTGTTTATTCAAAAATGCCGGCTCTTCAAAAGGACCAGGCCCTAGCTGAGTCAAAAGGTACGCAAACAAAAAAGCGGGCAAGATTTGTTAAGGAAGCTGTTTCAGAAGAGGAAATCGGCAAGATTGTTTCTCGATGGACTGGGGTTCCGGTCTCAAAAGTTTTGGAATCTGAAGCAGAAAAATTGGGGAATCTTGAGTCGATCCTTTCCGAAAGGATTATTAATCAAGGCGAGGCAATCTCGGCGGTTTCTCGCGCCTTGCGTAGGTCTCGTGCCGGGTTCTCTGATGAAAATCAGCCGATTGGTTCTTTCATGTTTTTGGGACCGACAGGTGTTGGCAAAACAGAATTGGCAAAGACATTGTCTGACGTTGTTTTCGGTGATCAGAGAAATCTGATCCGGCTCGATATGTCGGAGTTTATGGAACGACACACCGTCGCAAAACTCATTGGTTCGCCGCCCGGGTATGTCGGTCACGAAGACGGCGGGCAACTGACGGAGATCATCAAGCATCGGCCTTACAGCTTGATTCTTTTTGACGAGATTGAAAAAGCTCATTCGGAAGTTTTTAACATTCTCTTGCAGATATTGGATAATGGGCGTTTGACTGATTCAAAGGGAAGGGTGGTGAATTTTAAAAACACAAT
>MHHX01000010.1:0-783 GCA_001817215.1 Candidatus Brennerbacteria bacterium RIFOXYC1_FULL_41_11
TGTTCAGCAATATTTGTTTGTCGTACCGGTTTGATGATCGGCATCGGTTTTATTCCGTGATTTTTATTGTAAGCAATCTGGAGTTTTCTTTTTCTGTCGGTTTCTTCAATTGTGGCCTTGATTGATTTAGTTATTTTGTCGGCATAAAGAATAACCTTGCCGCTTGGATGACGTGAGGCCCGGCCGATGGTTTGGAGCAGAGAAGTCTTGTTTCTTAAAAATCCTTCTTTATCAGCGTCAAGAATGGCAATCAAGGAAACTTCCGGAAGGTCGAGGCCTTCGCGTAAAAGATTAATGCCGGCAATAACGTCAACATTACCAAGCCTGAGATCAGCTAAAAGCCCCGGGCGGTCAAGAGTCTTGATTTCCGAGTGAATCCAGTGGGTTTTGATATTTTGTTCAAGCAGATATTCAGTCAGGTTTTCCGACTGGCGCTTGGTCAAAACAATGGCCAAAGTTTTTTCTCCTTTCTGAATGTTTTTTTTGATTTCTTCAAGGAGGCTTTTAACCTGATTCTCAGCGGGCTTGATGATGATTTTCGGCTCAATAATGCCGGTCGGTCGAATGATTTGTTCAACAATATTTTTTTCGCCTGATTTTTCTTTTTCGTATTCTGCCGGCGTAGCGGAAACATAAATTGTTTTTTCAGTTCTTTGCAAAAATTCGTTGAATTTCAAGGGACGATTATCAATTGCCGAAGGCAGGCGGAATCCGTACTCGACTAAAGTTTTTTTTCGTGAGTAATCGCCTGCTTGCATGCCGCGAATTTGTGGCAGGGAAATA
>MHHX01000010.1:809-2570 GCA_001817215.1 Candidatus Brennerbacteria bacterium RIFOXYC1_FULL_41_11
GCCGTTTTTTCCGTATCGGTGGTTGAAATAATCTATTAGAGTGAATGGTGGTTCACCGGGATTGCGAAAATCAATGTGGCGCGAATAGTTTTCAATGCCGGCGCAGTAACCGACTCCGCGCATCATCGCCAGATCTTCTTTAGTCCGGTGTTCAAGCCTTTCGGCTTCAAGGGGTTTGCCTTGTTTTTTCAATGAAGCCAGATTTTGTTTCAGTTCGGTTTCAATGTTTTTGATCGCCAATCTCAGCTTTTGTTTTTCCGTAACATAGTGTTTTGCCGGAAAAATTCTGATTTCTTTTTCTGTCTGTTTGTTTAAGTGTTGCCTGAGATTGAGCGGGATGCGTTCGATTTTTGTTATTGATTTTGAGTCAAGTGTTAATCTGATTTTGTTTTCTCCTTGAGGCGGATATATTTCCGCGACCTCTCCTTTGATGGTGAACTGTCCGGGGAGGGGAGCAAGATCGTTCCTTTTATACTGAAGCTCAATAAGGTTTTCGATTATTTGCTTAGGCGTGATTTTTTGATTTTCGGAGAAAATTAAGCTGATGTTTTCGTATTCGGCCGGATTTGAGATGCCGTAAATGCAAGAAACTGACGCCACGACGATGATGTCGTTGCGAGAAAGAACATCGGCAGTCGTGGCGTAACGCATCTGTTCAATTTGTTCGTTGATTTTAGCGTCTTTCTGAATGTAGGTGTCTGACCGTGGGATATAGGCCTCTGGCTGATAATAATCGTAATAAGAGATAAAGTAATGGACACCGGCTTCAGGAAAAAAATCCCCGAACTCTTCAAAAAGCTGGTTAGCCAATGTTTTATTGTGAGAAATAACTAAGGTTGGCAACTGAGTTTTTTCAATGACATTGGCAATTGTGAAAGTTTTTCCGGAACCAGTGACTCCCAAAAGGACCTGGTGATTTTGGTTGTTTTTTAGACCGGCAATGAGCTTTTCGGTCGCGATTTTTTGCGGTTCAATCGGTTGATAAGATGACTTGAGACGAAGCATGATAAAATGATGTTAGCAATAAAGAGAAATAAAGGCAAAACTCTGACAATGATATCTTTCTTACAAGGTAAGTTAATAGAAAAATCTCTAGGCAGGGTCATGATCGAGGCCGGCGGTTTTGGTTTTGAGATTTTTGTTTCTGAAGAATGTCAAAGGAAAATCGGCGCGATCAATAAACAAGTCAAGCTTTTTACTAGAGTTGTTTTTAAACAGCAAGAAGGTGTTTTTGAGATCTTCGGCTTTTTGACGAGAGAAGAAAAAGAAATGTTTTTGCTCTTGACCTCGGTGGATAAAGTTGGACCCAAAACCGCCCTGAATGTTTTGGGCTCGGCACCGATTGAAAAAATCAAATCAGCGATCGAGCACGGTAAAACCGAGTTTTTGAACAAGGTTGTCGGTATCGGTGAAAAAACCACTGCTCGCCTTATTTTTGAGCTGCAGAAGAAAATCAAATCGGGAAATTTATCTGCCGGTATTTTTGACGCTGACGTTGAGGTGGAGGGGGTCTTGGTTTCTTTGGGATATTCCGGAAAAGAGTCTAAAAGAGCAATTAGCCAGCTCGGTAACGAATCCGGAAAAATAAGTGATCGAGTGGCGAAAGCATTAAAAATATTATCTGGAAGATAATATTTTTTCCAATCTTGCTAGGAATGGCAGCTGCGACGGCAAGATTTTTTCGCGAGCGGTTTTTAAGTTAAAGAATTCCCACTTGTCTTTTTCGGGGAATTTTTGTTTTTTACCAGAACGCGGCGGCCA
>MHHX01000010.1:2723-8761 GCA_001817215.1 Candidatus Brennerbacteria bacterium RIFOXYC1_FULL_41_11
AAACTCCCTTCTAGCTGTCTCAAACAACTCTTCATCTTTTTCGATACCTCCCTTTGGGATATCCCAAATACCGAGATCTTTTTTCTTTCCAAAGGGTCCGCCCGGGTGGGCGAGCAGGACAAAAAGATCTTTGTTTTTAAAGTGATACATGAGTAATCCGGAGCTGATTTGCATAAAATTAGTTGAAAATTGTTGATTATAAATTGCAAGCGAAGGTGCTATAATTTTGAGTAATTATAAACTGTAGCATAAAATGAAGAACAATAATCAACCAGATTTTCGCCAGACGATTTTATGGCGGATTTTTAGGATTATGGCCGAGTTTGTTGAAGGCTTCGGTAAAATTGTCGATTTCCCCAAGAGTGTTTCAATTTTCGGTTCAACTCGGTCGCGAGAAAACAATCATTGGTATCAAGAAGCACGGAAACTGGGGGCGATGCTTGGTAAAGACGGATTCGCCGTGGTGACAGGGGGCGCTTCCGGTATCATGGAGGCTGGCAATCGTGGCGCGTTTGAAGCTGGCGCTGATTCTGTCGGCCTCAATATTCAGTTACCGCATGAACAAGAGTCGAACAAATACTTGACCGATTCTTTGAATTTTCATTATTTTTTCACCAGGAAAGTGATGTTGACTTATGCAGCCGAGGCTTATGTTTATTTCCCGGGCGGATTCGGTACGCTGGATGAGTTTTACGAATTGATCACCTTGATCCAGACTAAAAAGATCAGAAAAGTGCCGATCGTCATCGTTGGCAAAGATTTCTGGCAGCCACTGCTTGATTATATGAGGAATGTTGTTTCTGAAAAATACAAAAATATTGATGAAGACGACATGGAGATTTATCAGCTCGTTGATACCGCCGAAGAAGCCTTTCGGATTATTCAAAAATCTGTTAAAGAACTGCAAAAAAATGGCAGGATGGATTTTAATGAACCAACAAAAAATAATTAATAACTCCTTAAAGCCATGGTTGTTAAAAAAATTGTTTCAAAGAAAAGAGTACTGAAAGTCAAATCAACTGTTAAGAAAAAGCTGGCAATAAAAAAACCAGTTAAATCACCGTCAAAGAAGCTGGTGAAAAAACTGATTGCCTCTGTTAAGAAACCAGCCAAGCTTATAAAACTGGGCAAGGTGATCCATTATTATAATCATATAAAAGTAGGTATTGTGAAGATTTTAGCGCCGGTTAAAGAGGGCCAGGCTGTCCAGTTTAAGGGTGCGACCACGGATTTTTCTCAACCCGCAAGGTCAATGCAGATTAATCATGTTCAGGTAAAAAAAGCAACCAAGGGCAAGGTGATTGGTCTAAAAGTAGCAAAAAGAGTCAGGGAAGGAGATGTGATGTATCAAGCCCAACTTGGCAGATAAGGGTAAGCGCCGAATCCTAAATCACAAATAAATCTCAATATCAGAACTCCAAGTTGTTTGGATTTTTGTATTCGCTTGATGCTTGGAGCTTGAAATCCGGTATTTTTAGAGATGTTATAATACCTCAGTCGAATTAACTTAAATAACATGGCTAAAAAAATTGGCATTGTCATCCATGTTTTTGGCAAAATCAGCGTTGCCATCCTTAAACTTGAATCTGAGTTAAAAGTTGGCGATTCCATTCAGTTTAAAGGCAAGCACACGGATTTTACCCAGGCGATTGAGTCTATACAGGTCAATCACGAACAGATTCAAAAAGCCCAAAAGGGAGATGATGTCGGCGTTAAAACAACCCAATCCGTGGAAGAGGGTGATGAGGTTTTCTTGGCTGAATAATTTTTTAGTTTTTTGATGCAGAAACAAAAACTTGTTTTTTTTGAGGCGGTTTTTCTTTTGGTTGGTACGATTATTGGCGCAGGCTATTTGACCCTGCCTTTTTCTTTCTTTAAAGCGGGTATTTTTGCGAATCTGTTTTGGCTCCTGTTCTTGGGATTTTTTATCACCTTATTGCATCTTTTTTATGCCGAGATAGTGTTGGCGACCAAAGAGCATCATCGTTTTCCCGGCTATGTCGGTTTGTACCTTGGTAAATTTGCCAAAAGCTTGGCAACAGTTTCTTTTGTTGCCGGGGTTTTTGGCAGTCTTTTGATTTATCTCTTGCTCGGATCTCATTTTTCAAAACTTCTGCTCGGATCGTTTTTGAATGGATTTAATATAGACGAACGGCTGATCACTTTTATCTTTGGTTTCGTGGTGTCGCTCTTGGTAATTTTGAAGATTAATCTTTCGGCAAAGATAAATTTTGGGATTACGGTTGTCACCCTGTCCTTGTTTTTGTTGGTGAGCGGTTTTGCGTCCATGAAAATAAATGCGGCTAATTTTTTTATCGTGCCGAATGAATCTTTTTTCTTCCCCTTTGGTTTGATTTTGTTCGCCCTAGTCGGTTCTTTTATTATCCCTGAGATCACAAAACTTTTAGAGGTTGAAAAACAGAAAAAATCTTTGATCAAGCCGGTAATAATCACCGGGACTGTAATTCCCGTGGCAATATATTTTTTCTTTGCCACTTCGATTTTTGGCGCTTCCGGTCAGCACACAACCAAAGAAGCGATCTCTGGCTTGGTTAATTTTCTGCCTCCACCTCTTGTTTTTGGCGGTATGCTGTTGGCGTTTTTGGAGATTATTACTTCTTACATTGCTTTTGGCATCAATACTGTCGAGACTCTGCGAAAAGATTTTGGTTTTTCGAAATTTTTAGCAAAGTTGGCAACCGTGCTGTTGCCCCTTGGATTTTTCATTTTGGGAGTCAAGGATTTTTTGGGAGTGATGGGCTTTATGGGTTCAATCTTAACGACAATAGACTCGATATTGCTGGCATTGGTTTATTTGTCTTTGAAAAGCAATCTGCCTGGATATAAAAATCAAGTGATCTCTGCGCCGAAACCAGTTGTTTTTGCTTTGATATTAGTCTTGGTTCTTGGTGGTAGCCTGAGTTTTTATTACGGGTTTTAGATTCGCCTCGATAGTTAAACGGACATAATGCAAGCTTCCGGAGCTTGAGTTGGGAGTTCGATTCTTCCTCGGGGCACATTGGGTGTAAAATAGGAATAACTATGTTTAAAGATTATTGGACAATGACAGACAGTCAGCTTGAAGGACTCGCCAGGAGATATAACTTACAGCATTTTTTAGAGGAAGCTCTTGTGAGCAGAGACGATGGTCCTCTTTTTGTCATAAACAGAAAAAAAATAATTGATCAGCTATCCCAAAGAGATAATCGAAATATATCTTTTTGGTCTGCAGTAGTTTCTGTCGTGGCGGCGATAGTTTCACTAGCGTCTGTTTTTTTATAAAATATGAAATTCTACGCCGATATTGAGATTCATTCAAAATACGCCAGAGCCGTCAGTCCTCAAATGGTTTTGGAAAACCTGGCTTTGTGGGCAGTGAAAAAAGGTTTGCAAATTTTGGGTACGGGTGATTTTACCCATCCAGCTTGGTTTTCTGACATTAAAACCAAGCTTGAACCAGTCGAGCCGGGTTTGTTTAGACTGAAAAAACAATACTGTGATGTTTCGCAGCCGTTTGACCAACAGAAAACAAGATTTGTTTTGTCCGGCGAGATTTCTTGCATCTATGCCAAAAACGGTAGGACCAGAAGGGTGCATCATTTGGTTTATGCGCCAAGTATTGAAGTCGCGGAAAAGATTAATGCCAAGCTCTCTTGGGTCGGCAAATTAGCCTCAGACGGTCGGCCGATTATCGGCATTGATTCAAAAGAACTTTTGAAAATTTTGTTGGAAGCAGACAAAAATTGCGCTTTGATTCCGGCTCATGTTTGGACACCATGGTTTGGCGTATTTGGTTCAAAATCCGGGTTTGATTCATTAGAAGAATGTTTTGACGAGTTGGAACCCGAGATCTTCGCCATTGAAACCGGGTTATCTTCTTCACCAGAGATGAACTGGCGGATTCCGTTTTTGGATAATAAAGCCATTATCTCCAGTTCTGATTCACACTCTTTGCCGCGGATCGGCAGGGAAGCAACAATTTTTGATTGTGACCTGTCTTATTTTGAGATGATGGATGCGATGAAAACTCGCGATAATCGTTTACAAGGTACGGTTGAGTTCTTTCCCGAAGAGGGCAGATATCATTATGATGGTCATGCGGCGTGTCAGCTGAGCATGTCTCCCGAAGAGACAAAAAAGAATAAAGGTTTATGTCCAAAATGCGGGAAGTCGGTGACAGTCGGCGTGATGGCAAGGGTGGATGAACTGGCAACAAAAGACAGGCCTGTTGGCTTTAGGCCCAAGTGGTCAAAACCATATTTCAGCATGGTGTCGTTTGACGAATTGATTGCCGAGGCATTGGGCGTGGGCAAGAACACAAAAGGAGTTTTGGTGCGCTATGAAGAGATCGTGAAAAATATTGGTTCGGAGCTTTTTATTGTGCTCGAGATGCAAGAAAACGAGATAAAGAAAAGCCTTACGCCGCAGATTGCCGAAGCGATTGTTAGGATGCGGCAAGGAAAATTGAAGATTAAACCGGGCTATGACGGCGAGTACGGAAAGATCAGTATTTTTGAAGAAGGCGAGCGGGAAAGCCTAGAAACTCAGAAGAGCTTGTTTTAGTTTCTCGGTTTTGCTGCCTGTTTTGAAAGACGTTTGACGTTGAACAATACGAGTCGCGACAACGGATAACGATTCCCGATGCTATAATTGTTTAATGATCTCTTTTGTTTTCAAGCAAATTTTTCACGAAATCACTTGTTTTTTTAGACGTTGGTACCTTGAAAGATCCGAGCAATTTTGGTCTGCAATTTTTTATTTTTTCAGATCTTTAGATAAAACCTTGGCAATCGAGATTAACGTGAGACTTTGGCTTAAGCCTTTGTTTAACGATTACTCTCCGGTTGGGAGGGTTATCGGTCCGATTTTTAGAACTTTGCGGATTGTTTTTGGCGGGTCGATCTACGCTATTGTGTTTATTTTTGCCGGACTAATTTGGTTAGCTTGGCTTTTGTTCTTGCCGGTGTTTCTATTTTTTATTTTCAGATAATCTATGGTATTTGGTAAAGAATATTTTTATTTCTCTCGGGTTGAACGTTTTTTGATTGATCTGATTTTCTATTTTACCGGAGCTGTACTTGTTATTTCCGGCATGATTTTATTTTTTGGTCCTATCTTTAAATTAAACCTGCTTGGTTTTTTTATGCTCCTATTTGTTGGCGACGCTGTCTGGCGGATTGTTTTTGGTGAGCATCGGCTTGACTCGAGAACGGTGAAGGGAATCATCTCTGGCGAGATCGTTGAGGTAAATAAATTTTTTAGCCTTAAAACATTTGATATTTTGAAAACAGCTTTTAATCGGGCTGAAATTTCTGGATCCGATTCTTTGGTTTTTTTTGCCATTGACGAACTTCTGCGCGGGAAAAACATTCGCCAAAGTCTTTTGCGCATTGGCATTGATCTGGGAGAGTTTGAAAGTGAAGTCGGTGACAGATTGGCTTCGTCGTCACGAACCAGGATGGACCCGGTTGATCCTTCGAGTAATCGTCAAAAATTAGCTGGTGAGTTTGAATATATTTCCGAAGTCGCATTCCATCGGGCCATTGAGTTTCACGACCGGGTCGTTTCGCCGGAGAGTCTTTTCATTGCTTTGATCTCGCAAAAAACTCAAGCAATCTCAGAACTAGTGTCAAAAAGCGGCCTGTCGGTTAGTGATTTTCAAAATGCCCTTGTCTTTGAAAGACTGGCGTCGGAGTTTGGTTTGAAGCTGTTGCGTCAACGAGCTCTCGGCTCTGGGACTTTCAAACAACCAGTCAGGGTTAATCGTGCCTGGACGTCGAGGCCGACACCGTATCTTGACTTGTTGGGCACAGACTTGACGGAGTTTGCCAGGCGCGGTTGGATCGGATTTTTGATTGGTCACGAAAACGAGTATCAATCAATGGTCAATATTTTGTCCCGTGAGCAGAGGAACAATGCGGTTTTGGTTGGTGACGAAGAAATCGGTAAGACTTCAATAGTCGAACACTTGGCTTTGAATATTATTAAAGACAACGTTCCCGGAAAGCTATTTGATAAGCGTTTGGTGAAGCTTGAGC
>MHHX01000010.1:8771-43974 GCA_001817215.1 Candidatus Brennerbacteria bacterium RIFOXYC1_FULL_41_11
CACTTCTGGCGCCAAGACCGCCGGCGAGATTCAGGAGAGATTCGCCATGATGATGGAAGAGACGGTGGTCGCTACCAATGTCGTTCTTTATATTCCCGACCTGCACAATCTTGCCTTGACCGCTCAGAATAATCAGCTTGGAGGATTTGAGGCCCTAGAACCTATTTTAAATGCTTCGGTAATTCCGGTTGTTGGCACAACTTCGCCAAAGCTTTATCGGCAGATTATCGAACTGAATCCGCGGTTTAAAGATCTCTTTGAGACAGTGAGAGTTGAGGAGCTTTCGCAAGAAGAAGCTTTGAAGCTTTTGGTTTTTGAAAGCGTGATTCTTGAAAAAAAATGGCGAGTGATTATCAGCTATCCGGCCCTCAAAAAGATCGTAGAGTTATCTGCGAGGTTTTTTGCATCAAAACCGCTGTCTCGGGCTTCGACAGACCTTTTGCAAGAAGCATTGGCTGAAGCGCGGCAGCTTGGGAAAGAGGTGTTGATTCCCGAAATGGTGATCGATCTTGTTTCACGGAAAACCAGAGTTCCTATCTCGGTTGCCAAAAACAAGGAAGCAGAAACACTTTTGAATCTTGAGGAAAAAATTCACGAAAAGTTGATCAATCAAGAAGAGGCCGTCAAGCTGGTAGCTTCAGCTATGAGGCAGTATCGAACCGGGCTTGCGAGGGAGAAAAGCCCGATTGCCAGTTTTCTTTTTGTCGGTCCGACCGGTGTCGGCAAAACCGAGCTTTCCAAGGTTTTGGCCGGACTTTATTTTGGTTCGGAAGAAAACATGATTCGGTTTGACATGTCCGAATATCAAACATTGGAATCTGTTTGGAGTTTTATTGGTTCGCCTGACGGTAAGGTTATTGGCAACCTGACGGAAAAAATCAAACAAAACCCCTTTTCCCTGATTCTTTTTGACGAGTTTGAAAAAGCTCACCCCAAAATCACTGAGCTGTTTTTGCCGTTGCTCGACGAAGGAGCAATGACAGATAACCTTGGTGATAATATTGATTTCCGGAATGCGATAATCATCTGCACCTCAAACGCCCAGTCAAATTTCATAAAAGATGAGATTCAAAAGGGCCGGTCGGTGGCGGAATTTTCTGGTGAGTTGAAAAACAAATTGACCGAAATATTTAAGCCCGAGCTTTTGAATCGTTTTGACAATGTGGTTGCTTTTAGGCAGTTGAGTCAAGAAGAAATAAGAAAGATTGCCAAACTTAATCTGCAGAAGCTGGCAAAACAAGTTTTGCAATCTCAGCAGATCGAGCTTGAGTTTTCCGAAGAGGTCGTTGATTTTATAGCTAAAATTGGATTCGACCCGGTTTTCGGAGCCAGGCCATTGCGGGCAGCTATTTCTCAACAAATAAAAGATGCTTTAGCGCGTCAGCTTTTGGAACAAAAAATAAACCATGGTGATAAAGTTACAGTGGTTTTGGGGAGAGACGGCAGAGTAGAGTTTAAAAAATAAAGATTATTTTGAAAAACAAAAACCGCAGAGTCTTTTCGACTCTGCGGTTTTGTTTTATTCAAGTATGTGCGGGAGACCGAACACAAGAAATGCTATTCCCCAGAGCATTGCGCCAAAGATGGCATTGCCGCAACAAATAGTGAGCAGTGGAAGTTGTTCTGCTTCCTGACCGCTTGCGTTGTTCCCGCAAGCGCTGAGTATCAGCGCGAGCAGGATGAATAACAAGATCAAGATGACTGGGGCGATCTTGGTCTTGCGTCGCGGGCGCGTTTTCATTAACCCCTTAGGCAATTGATGACCTGTGAACATAGTAACTCCTTTTCTGGTGATTGAAGGCCCATGGGTAGCAGTGTTTATACTATATACCGAATTGCCTGTGTGTCAAGTATTAAAAATTGCGATTATTCTAATAATTGTGATTTAGAAAAATTGAGCAAACAAAAACCGCAGAGTCTTTTCGACTCTGCGGTTTTGTTTTATTTGGCTTTCAACCCAGTATATTTACGATGTCTTTGATGACTGGGATGAGAAATATCAGTGCCGCGATGATGATGATGATGATAATGATCGACGGCATGATTCTTTCGATTTTCTCGAATAGAGGTGCCGTGTCCCCTTGGTACCTTGGGTGGGCCTCTCGCCAAAGTTGAAGGTTTTCCCCATACATACCGATCGGTATGCGAAGTTCGGGATGGAGTACCAGCGGCCCGACGATCATCAGGCAACCGAGAATCAGAACAATCGCTAGTCCCAACAAAAGATCTCTACTCATGGCATTCTCCTTTCTTTGGAAAATTAATGGGTCGGGGAACGTTCTCTACGAATCTTGATAAAATTTTACCTTATCCTTAAAGTCCTAGGTAATATTGATGTGTTTAAATTATGCCTTAAAATTCTTCAATGTCAAGTGGGTGCAACACTTCAATAATGACTCTGCGTTGGAAGCAAGGAGTTAGATATTTTATCTAGAAGAGCCACGACTACTTTAATCAAATCTTCGGGGTCAAACACTACCTCGACTAACTATCTAGAGATATGATTAGTTTTGTGATTGGCCAGCGGATGAAGAGCAGAAGGTGTTCTAAGGCATTGAAATTAAGACAATGGAGAGTCTAGAATTTTGCAAAACAAAATCCGTAGCGTTATTTCAACGCTACGGATTTGTTTTTTTATTTGGTTTTAGAGCCGGTTATTTATTACGATTGAGGGTGGGCTTTTTCCCATTTCTTGTATTGAAGCCATCCCCAGAAACCTCCGCCAAGCGGTAGTCCGACGCATATCACCGTATACATCAGGCCGCGGATGCAGGTCAGAATGTTGACGTAAGCGTCCGTTGCGAAAGTGAACGCTGGGTAGAGACTGGCGTCAGCCGCCGCGGCCAGAAAGGCGAAGACGTCTGGCGCGAGAGAGATACAGCAGGCGAGGACGAGAAAGACAACGACCGCAATGAAAATAATGCGGTTCTTGTTTGATTTGTTTTCTTTCATTGTTTTTTTTCCTTTCTTTACGGAGTGGTTGTGTCAAGGGTTTCCGGGGGCAGAGTTAGGTTGGCTTGGCTGAGCCATTGCCCGATGGCGGCCAGATCTTCTGGATTAAGGGTATTGGGATCGCTCAGATACAAAGAAACTAGGCCGGAGAACAGGCCTTCGTATTGACCGAGGGGATCGGGGTTTAACCGATCAAGATCCCTGACCGTATAAATCCAAATTCCTTGGCTGCGGAGGACGTAGAATACAATTCCTGCTTCATCTCCCGGGATGGTGCCAATCCGCATGTTCGCGCCCGTGGCATAGTAGGGGTCTTCGAAACAATCCCTGTACTCCAAGTTGCCTTGTGAAAACACCTTGATAGTGCATTTCCAAAGGAAATCAAGACCGGCAAAGAAGTCGTCAGGTTTAGCTCGACTCCGATCGTAATCATTGAAGTGTTTGCCTTGATCAGTGGGTTTGAATTTTTGCATTTCAAACCCATCACTGCCTATCACGGCAACGCCTCGGAAGAAGATGATCTTTGCTTTTTCGCCACTTTCTGCACCAGCGCGTGTGGGCGATAAGACGTCGAATACTGGTTGGGCGCTATCCGGGCAGATACGCACCTCTCCTTCTTTAACGCAGGCATTCTTAGGGACTGCGGTAAGACCACCGCCTTCAGGAATGCATCTTTGCGATCCGTCCGTGAAACAGAAACTGAATGCTAGATACGGCTGCTCATTGACGGTTATTTCGTATTTTCGCATCACGCCGAAGAGCTGTTCTTCGAACACCTCATTGAGCACACCTTCTGAGGCCAGGTTGCTGTTGCGCAGCGAGATGATGCCAACTAACAACGCGCACGCTAAAACGCCCAGAATCACAAGGAAGACGATCCATATATAACCTCTTTCAGTTGGTCGATACATAACACTCTCCTTTCTTGAAGAAAAATGAGTCCGAGAGGCACGCCCCTTAGGACTTTGGACAATGAACACTCTTTATTTCTAAAATTTTCTAAGAGCTGATAATGGTTAAATTATGCATCAAAGTTATAAAATGTCAAGGCTTGTCAATGTTGACAGGCGATTGATTAAGGTGTTTAATTAAATCAATCAAAAGGAGGCACGAATGGAAAGCAAAGATAATCTCAGCGTTGGGAAGATGGTTGTGGGGATTATTCTAATCGTCAGCGGTCTATGCATTGGTTTTTTTCTTGTTGCCGTGATCCTTGAGCAATTTCGGAATCACGATATTTTATGGACGTTATGGGTTGTTCCGATTCTGATTTTCATAAAGTTGTTCAAGCGTCAGCTGACTTGGCTTTTGGAACAGATCGGAAAAATTCCGAGGGCGATCAGGTTTTTATGGACGGCATTCAACTGGATTCGGCTGGCAGTTTTTGGCCTTACCGCGAAGAAGAGATCGTGGTTTTACTTCTTGACCATTGTGTTGCTGGCTGACCTTTCGGCAATGGTTTGGTTCGGCTCTTCCTGGGTATCGCAGATATCATTGGAAGAGTCGATCGGCGTTTCCATGACGGATCCAGCGAACGATTCGGTTGTGCCCTCATCATCCCCAGGGGAAGAAGAATATTCTTGGAATGGACTGTGGTTCATTCTTAGCTTACTGTTTGGGCCGGCGATCTTTGCTGGTTTGGCCCAGCGAGCTGCGCGCCAGAAAGACGAGGAAGCTGAAAAGAAGAAATCTGGAGGGGCGGAGTCAAAAGATGCGAAAAAAGAAGGCGAAAAGGACGAAAAGAAATAATAAAAATCACCCGGTTTATAGCCGGGTGATTTTTATTATTTAAAGGATCGTGATTGTTAAAGTCTTTATTTTCAGAAGTTTGAGTCTTATTCTAAAAATAAAGACCCTGATAATAAAATTAGAATACAAGTGAGGAAAAGTGAAATCATGAGTGTAAAATTATGGAAATGTTTAGAGTTTTTTTGGATTTGACACGTTGAATAATAAGTTGTATGGTTAGTTATCGAAAGGAGGTCCCATGACCTTTGGAAAATTACTCAACATTGTTTTTACTTTCCTTGAGGGGATTTTTCGTGGAGTTGGTATGACAAGCGTTGCGGCTGGAAGTCAAGCCGCACCGCCTACGAATCAGGCTGCCCCCGTGACCGCGACCTTGCCAACCGCGCCAGCGAAATCAGATACTCCAGCAGAGACTGACGCGTTAGCGGAACCAAGCAAGAAATCAGGATTAAGCTTCCTCGTCAAGCTTGCCGGCGCGTTCTTCGTGATCGTGGTTCTCGTGGCCAGTGTCTTTGTCTGGAACGCGCGTCGTGCGCCGGCGTCAGATGAGGCGACACCTTTGATGGGGATAGAGGACTCGATTCCGAATCCAACGCCGACGCTGGATCCAGTTTCGCCAGAGACTGAAGAGCCGACTGAGTCCATGACTCCCATGATTTGTGAGAATCGTGGCGCGTTTCTGGCTGACATTAGCGTGCCAGATAACACAGCATTTTCTACGCCCGGCGAGATTTTCATCAAAACCTGGCGCTTGAAAAACACCGGCACCTGCACCTGGACCACTGGGTATACCATTGTTTTTCAGGAAGGGGATATCCTTGGCGGTCAGAGCGTGAATCTGTCGCATGACGTGGCGCCCGGCGAGACAATTGAGGTGTCAGTTGAACTTACCGTCCCTGATGCCAGTGACACTTATCAAGGTTGGTGGTGTCTGGCAGACGAGGCGGGCATGCGATTTTCTTCAGGAGGCAAAGGGGCTTATTTCTGGGTGAAGATCGTTGTGGCATTGCCGTAAAATTTGAATAACAAACCGAAAGCCGCGATTGAAAAAATCGCGGCTTTTCGTATTTTAAATTAATTTATTGCCAGGAACTGATTTTTTGAAGTTTGGATCTTATTCAAAAAATCAGTGCCTGGCAATTATAAATTCAGACAGTTGTTTTCCATCAGAATTTATTTAGATAGCGTGTTATTATTTTTTATAATGCTTATTGTTTCTTTTTCAGTCAAACCAACTATAAAAAATAAGAAATCTCGGTTTTTCAGTTTTGAGGTGGCCAAGAAAGAAGATTTGACGCAAAGTCTTGACTTTTTTCTAAAATCGCGTAAAATAAAACCCAGCTTTATCGAGCTATTTCACGTGAAACTTTCCAAAGAAGGCAGCTTTTTGGATGCTTATATTGCTCAAGCCTTGCTTAAAGCGAAGAAAATCGCTCTAGAGATTAATAAGTTTTAATAAGATTATTCTCGGTGGGATTAACAAATAAATACTGATTTTTTTTCTATCCTCTTTACTTAAGAGAATTTTTTGTTTTTTGAGTTTTTAGAATTTTAAAAGACGCGATTGCTTCAAGTCGTAAAAATATGTTTACAGAAACAAAAGTTTTTTCCTCTTCTCCCAAAAACGTCTTACCCCTGCCTAGGCTCGACGAAAATCAATTTCAGTCTTTTCGTTGGTTTATCGAGCATGGCATAAAAAACGTTTTTGCTGAGTACTCACCGATTAAGGATTATACCAGCAAGGATCTTGAGCTTCATTTCGGTAAATATTGGTTCGACGAACCAAAAACTACGGAAGAAAAAGCCAGGCGTGATTTTTTGACGTTTGAGGCGCCTTGGCGCGTAGTTGTCAGTTTGCATAATAAAAAGACCGGCGAGATTAAGGAACAGGAGATATATTTGGGTGAGTTGCCGATGATGACTTCGAAGGGTACATTCATTGTTAATGGCGTTGAGCGCGTGGTAATCTCTCAGCTGATCCGTTCTTCGGGAGTGTATTTTATTGAGAACACGGCTCGGGCAAAAAAACTTTTCGGAGCAAAAATACTGCCTGGTCGTGGTTCTTGGCTTGAGTTTGATACTGATTCCGCGGGCACGATTGGCGTGAGAATTGATAGAAAAAGACGAGTTTTAGCCACCTCTCTTTTGAGGGTTTTTGGCATGGAAACTGACGAAGAGATTCTGAAAGCATTCAGTGACATTGATAAAGTTGGCTATATTGAGAAAACTTTGAAAACCGATCCGGCCAAGGATGCTGCCAGTGCCTACCTTGAAGTTTATAAGCGCTTGCGTCCCGGCGAGATGGGTGTTTTTGAAAATGCCAAATCGTTTTTGGATGCCATGTTCAAGAGGTCCGAACGGTATGATCTTTCTGATGTTGGCCGCTTCAAGCTTAGCCAGAGACTTTTTAATATTCATGCGATTAAGAATTATTCCCCACAGGAGCGTCTTTTGGATAAAAAAGATTTAGTGGCGGTGTTAAGGGAGATTATTCGCTTAAACACCACTCCTGGCGCTTTGTCTGACGACATTGATCATTTGGGCAACAGAAGAATCCGCGCCTGCGGTGAAATTCTGCGGGACAGATTGATTGTTGGCATGTCGAGGATGAGGCGAACGGTCCAGGATCGAATGTCAACCATAGATTTGGCGATCTCGAATCCGGCCCAGTTGATATTTCCTAAACCGTTGATTAGCGCTGTTAAGGATTTTTTGATGACCTCCCAGCTGTCTCATTTTACTGATCAAATTAATCCCTTGTCTCAGCTCGAACACAAAAGAAGAATTTCTTCGATGGGTCCCGGAGGTTTAAAAAAAGAAAGAGCCGGGCTTGAAGTTCGCGACGTTCATCTTTCGCATTACGGCAGAATCTGTCCGGTTCAAACTCCCGAGGGGCAGAACATCGGTTTAGTTTCTCAGTTCGCCAGTTTTTCAAGAATCAACAGTCTTGGCTTTATTGAGACGCCATATGTAGAAGTGAAGAACGGCAAGGTGACCGAGGAGATTCATTGGATGGATGCTTATGAAGAGGAAAAATACTTGATTGCCTACGGAACGATCAGAAGGAATCAAAAAGGCGAGATTGAGGATAAGGAAGTAAAGGTTAGAAACGGTCACAATATTCTTGTGGTTAAACCAAGTGACGTTCAGTATATTGATGCTTCGCCTCAGCAGCTGATTTCAATTGCCACGGGGTTAATCCCGTTTTTGGAGAACACAGACGGCAACAGGGCGCTGATGGGATCAAACATGCAACGTCAAGCCGTGCCGTGCGTTTTGCCGCAAGCACCTTTGGTTTCTACTGGTTTTGAGGAGAGGGCGGCTTATGATTCGGGAGAGCTACTGGTAAGCGAGGAAGACGGGGAAGTGATTTTGGTAGATAGCTCTAAAATTGTCATTAAATACGCTGGTTCTGAAAAGAAAGAGAAAACTTATGAACTGAAAAAGTTTTCCATCACAAACCAGTATACTTGCATCAATCAACGTCCGATTATTAAGAGAGGCGATCGCGTGAAAAAGGGTCAAGTGATTGCCGATGGTGAATCTACGGCAAACGGAGTTCTGGCTTTGGGTCAAAATTTGAATGTCGCTTTTATGACTTGGGGCGGGTATAACTTCGAGGATGCCGTCATCATTTCCGAAAGAGTTGTTAAGAATGACATTTTTTCTTCCGTTCATATCCATGAATTCAGTTGCGATGTCAGAGAAACAAAACTCGGTGAAGAGCAGACGACTCCTGATATTCCAAACGTTTCCGAGGAAAGATTAAAAGATCTTGATGAAGAAGGTATCGTTAGGATTGGCGCAGAGGTCAGGGAGAATGATATTTTAGTTGGTAAGATTACGCCGCGTGGCGAAGAAGAGTTGTCGGCGGAAGAAAAATTATTGCGCGCGATCTTCGGTGAAAAAGCCAAGGAAGTAAAAGACAGTTCTTTGAAACTTGACTATGGCAGGCAAGGAAGGGTAATAAAGGTTAAGGTTTTTTCAAGGGACAAGGGCGACAAGTTGCCGCCGGGAGTGATTAAAAAAGTTTACGTTGAAGTGGCCGAGTTGAGAAAAATTCGCGTCGGTGACAAAGTCGCCGGCCGTCACGGAAACAAGGGCGTGATTTCGATTATCGTTCCGGTTGAAGATATGCCGTATTTGGCTGATGGTACGCCGATCGATGTTGTTTTGAATCCTGTCGGCGTGGTTAAAAGAATGAATTTGGGTCAGATTCTTGAAACTCATCTTGGCTGGGCAGCTTCGAAGCTTGGATACAGGGCGATTACGCCGGTTTTTTCCGGTGCTACGGAAAAAGATATAAAAGAAGAGTTGAAACGAGCTGGCTTGCCAGAGTCAGGACAGACAGCTGTTTACGACGGCAAGTCCGGAGAAATTTTGGGAGAGAAGATTACTGTTGGCAGTATTTATTTGATGAAGTTGAATCATTTGGTTGAGGATAAAATTCATATGCGTTCTACTGGCCGTTATTCTTTGATTACTCAACAACCCTTGGGAGGAAAAGCTCGTGGTGGCGGTCAGAGATTTGGTGAGATGGAGGTTTGGGCTCTTGAGGGTTATGGCGCGGCTCACACTCTGCAGGAGATTTTAACCATTAAATCGGACGACATTTTCGGTCGGGCCTCGACTTACGAATCACTGGTCAAGGGCGAGGTCATCAGAAAGCCGAATATTCCGGCGTCCTTCGCCGTCTTGGTGAGTGAGCTTAAGGGCATGGCTTTGAACGTTTTGATTCTTGGCGAAAAAACCCTGGCAGAAAGGCGGGCAGAGGAAGAGCGGTTTGATGAAAATTAATTGATGAACGGTAAATGAGAATTCCTTTAAAACAAACACAGAAGATAGAGAAAAAATCAATTATCCAGCAGAGCTTGATGAACATTGTTGATTTTGAGGCTTTGAAATTATCGTTGGCTTCGAGCGACGAGATTTTATCATGGTCTTTCGGCGAAGTGATCAAGCCGGAGACCATTAACTATCGAACTCAGCGTCCGGAAAAAGACGGTTTGTTTTCCGAAAGGATTTTTGGACCGACAAAAGATTTTGAATGCTATTGCGGTAAATACAAAAAGATGAGATTCAAGGGAGTCGTTTGCGATCGTTGCGGCGTTGAAGTGACCTTCGCCATTGTCAGGCGTGAAAGAATGGGTCATATTGAGTTGGCGACCCCCTGCGCGCACATTTGGTTTTTGCGTGGTATCCCCTCCAGAATCGGCATGATTCTGGATATCTCCCTGCCTCAACTGGAGAAGGTTGTCTACTATACCGGTTACATCATCACTTCAGTTGACGAAGAATCGAAAAAGAAAGTTCTGCAAGAGCTTGAGACCGAGCTTTCCTCAAAAGTAAAATTATTGAAGAAAGGGGTCAAGGGCAAGGTCCTTGACGAGAACTTGAAGAAATTAGAATTTCAGTACAAGAAAACCAAGGAAGAGATTCTGTCTTTGAGAGTGAGTCGGATTTTGACCGAGCTGGAATATCAACAGCTGGCCATGAAGTTTGGCCATGTTTTTGAAGCCGAGACCGGTTCTGAGCCGATCAGAAAGATTTTACAAAATGTTGATTTGAAAAAGCTCTACAGATTTTTGGCGAAAGAGGCACAGGATAAAAAAACACTTTCGCGGAAAAAGATTCTTCAGAGGATGCGACTGGTGAAGTCGATGGTTGAATCTGGCGTCAAGCCGGAATCAATGTTTTTGATGGTTTTGCCGGTGATTCCGCCCGATCTTAGGCCGATGGTTCAGCTTGACGGTGGGCGTTATGCTTCTTCTGATCTTAACGATCTCTATCGCCGAATCATCAACCGAAACAATCGATTAAAAAAATTGATTGACCTGGGTTCGCCGGAAGTGATCGTTAGGAATGAAAAGAGAATGTTGCAAGAAGCAGTCGATGCTTTGATTGATAATTCTTCAAGAAAAACTCAAGGCGGATTGCAAGCGGCGGTGGCTGCAAACAGAAGACCGTTGAGATCCCTGGCAGATATTTTGAAAGGGAAACAAGGTCGGTTCAGGCAGAACCTTTTGGGTAAAAGAGTGGATTATTCCGGTCGGTCAGTTATTGTTGTCGGTCCGGAATTGAATCTTGATCAATGTGGCGTGCCGAAAAAGATGGCGCTTGAGATTTTTAAACCGATCGTTATTAACGGTTTGATTCAGAGAGAATTGGCGCACAACACCAAGGCAGCTTCAAGAATGATTGAAGACTACGATCCTGTTATCTGGGAGATTCTTGAGGACGCCATCAAGGATAAGTATATGATTCTTAACAGGGCGCCGACCCTGCATCGTTTGTCGATTCAGGCGTTTAAGCCGGTGCTCATAGAAGGCTTGGCGATCCAGATCCCACCGATGGTCTGTCAGGCGTTTAACGCTGATTTTGACGGTGACGCCATGGCAATTCACTTACCGCTATCGGAAGAGGCCCAGAAAGAAGCCGGAGAGATCATGCTTTCATCGAAGAATATTTTAAAACCCGCAACCGGAGATCCGATTGCCGAACCGTCAAAAGATATGACTTTTGGTATCTATTGGCTAACCAGTCTTGAGGATGAATCTCTGCCGGCAAAAAGGATTTTCTCTTCCATAGAAGAAGCTTTATACGCCGAGGCGGTCAAGGTCGTCGGCCTGAGAGAGAAGATCAATGTCATGATAGACAATTCTTTGCCGAAGTTTAAAGACGTTGAGGGCAAATTTCTTGAAACAACTGTTGGTCGTATCATTTTCAATCAGTCTCTGGGAGATGGAGTTGGATTTATAAATGATAAATTGGATAAAAAGAAGGTTCAGAAATCAATTCAGAGTTTTATCAGGGCAGAGGGAATCGAGAAGACGAGTTTGTTCTTGGATAAATTGAGAGTGCTCGGTTTCACTTACGCCACCCTTTCTCGTCTTTCTTGGGGTATGGATGATCTGATCATTCCGAAAGAAAGGGATTACCTTGTTAAAGAGGCGAAAAAACAGGTTGATCAGATAAACGATCAGTTTATTCAGGGCTTTATCTCAGCTAAAGAAAAATCAGTTAAAGTTATCCAGCTTTGGACCGCAACAATCAATGAATTAAAGGGTTATATTTCAAAGGTCTTACCGCAGCACGGCTCGGTTTTAAGCTTGATCAGATCAAAGGCTCAGGGTAATGAAGACCAAGTCCAGCAGCTTATGATCATGAAGGGCTTGGTGACTAGTCCGACTGGCCAGATTTATGAGGTTCCGGTTGAGGGGTGTTATAAAGAAGGCTTGAATCCGCTTGATTATTTTGTTTCTATTCACGGTTCGCGAAAGGGTCTTGTCGACACGGCTTTAAGAACGGCAGACGCTGGTTACCTGACTCGTAGGTTGGTTGATGTTGCTCAAGACATGGTGGTTAGAGAAGTTGACTGCGGTGACGTTGTCGGGAGATTGATTTCAAAGACAAGGCTTGAAAGAGCTCTTGGCTCAGCTTTCCAAGATTTTTCAAAAGTGATTTTTGGTCGGGTTCTCGTTGAAGATGTGAAGGTGGGGAAAAAGATTATTGCCCGGAAAGGCGAAGAGATTGACTGGCAAAAAGCCAAGGAAATTGTCGAGTCTGGTGCCGAGAGTGTTAGGGTGCGTTCTCCGCTTTACTGCCGGACCAGGTTCGGTCTTTGCCAGCAGTGTATTGGTTATGATCTTGGTAAGAATCACTTGGCTGATATCGGTGATGCTGTCGGTGTGGTTGCGGCCCAGTCCATTGGCGAGCCGGGCACGCAGCTGACTTTGAGAACTTTTCACACCGGTGGCACGGCTTTGGCTTCTGATATTACCCAGGGTTTGCCAAGGGTTGAAGAAATCTTTGAGCTCCATTCCCCAAAAGGTAAGGCTGCTTTGACAAAAAGAGATGGTGCCGTTCATGAAATTGTTTCTTTGGGCGCAGATCGGGTTGTCAAGATTAAGCATCTTGAAAAAACCAAGACGAAAAGAACCCGGAAGGAATTTGATGAATACACTGTGTCTGCTGGTCTCAGTATTTTTGTTAAAACTGGAGATCAGGTGAAGAAAGGTCAGCCACTATCAGAAGGAAGCTTTGATATAAAAGAGGTTTTGGCTGCTTTGGGCAAGAGAGCAGCTGAAGAATATATTATAAAAGAGATCAAGAAGATTTATGTTTCTCAGGGCGCTGATATTGACGATCGTTGGCTTGAAGTGATAGCTAAATTGATGTTTTCTCGAGTTCAGATTAAAAATCCAGGCGATTCAAACTTCTTGCCCGGCGAGGTCATCGATAAATCAAGATTCCTTTTGACTAATGATGAGCTCAAAAAATCAAAGAAGAAAGTTGCCAAGGCGTATCAGCTTGTGATGGGTATCTCCAAGGTGGCTCTTGGCGCAGAAGGATTTTTGTCAGCCGCTTCTTTCCAACATACAGCCAGGGTCTTGATTGATGCTTCTTTGGGGGGCAGGGTTGATCACCTCCGCGGCCTTAAAGAGAACGTGATTATTGGCAAGATGATTCCTTGTGGCACTGGTTTTCGATCTCAGGATCGGACTGACGCAAAAAATATCAGGATAAGAAAAGATAAATAACGCGCCCTTCCGACTTTCAACAGCCCAGATGTTTAATGAGTACATGTGGGCTGTTTTTTTTCTTCGTTTTCACAGTATTTTAAGCAAAAGATTTTATTTTAAAAAGTAAGAGAAAGATTTGTATTTTAGCTTAATCAAAGCTAAAATAGTGGTGCTATTTGGTATAAATAGTTATGGCAAAAAAGAAAAAATCTCAGAAATCAACAAGATCACGGTTTAGTTTTATAAAATTCCCAAGTTTCTCTTTTGATTTTGATCCAGAAGTCAAAAGGATCGTCTTAGCGATTTTTTTTGTTTTTCTCGGATGTTTATCATTATTGTCTTTTTTTGAGCTTTCCGGCCCGATCGGCATGTTGCTTCGGGTGTTGCTTGAAGATTTTTTCGGTATTGGCAAATGGCTGGTGCCTTTTGTTTGTTTTGGCCTGGCAATCTTTTTGTTTAACAAGAATGAAGAAGAGGAATACTATTTTGGCACCGGGCTTGGAATCTTTTTAATTTTATTGTCTTTGTTAGGGTTGGGAGATCTGTTTGAATCTGGGTTGACCGGAAAATTTGGCTGGATTTTGGGGTCGCTTGAAAATATAATTGGTTTTTTCCCGAGCCTCATAGCTTTTATTTTGCTATTTTTGGTCGGCCTGGTAGTTGATTTTTGGCAGATTTTTAAATCTTACCTTAAAAATCGTAAAGAAAAATTCGCTTTGACGAAGCCTGAAAAAAAGGGTCTTCTTAAAATAAGAATGCCGGAGGGCAAGGTGGAACGGCTTCTTCCGAACGAGGAGGTTGAGCAGATACTAGATGAAGAACGTCCGGTTATTGCTTCTTTCTTGAAGTCAAAGAAATTCAAAAAAGCCTTTGTCGATGCTTCTGGCTGGGAGTTTCCGCCACTGGATCTTCTTGAAGTAGACGGAGCCAAGCCGACTGTCGGTGACATTAGGATTAATTCGCAGGTTATTCAGAGAACGCTTGAGGATTTCGGCATTCCGGTTGAGATGGGGGAGGTAAATATCGGTCCGACAGTTACGCAATACACATTAAAACCGGCCCAGGGAGTCAAGCTTTCAAGGATTGTCGCCTTGCAGAATGATTTGGCGTTGGCTTTGGCCGCCCATCCATTAAGAATCGAGGCGCCGATTCCGGGGAAATCTTTGGTCGGCATCGAGGTTCCGAATAAAACCCCAAGCCTTGTGCGGTTGAGATCTTTGCTTGAATCTCCTGCATATAATGAATCCCCTGCGGCGTTGCTTTTTCCTCTTGGTCGTGATGTTATGGGAAACGCGGTGATGGCGGATATTTCCAAGCTTCCGCATCTTTTAGTCGCCGGTGCAACTGGCACGGGAAAATCAATTTTCATTCATAGCGTCATCACTTCATTGATTTACAGGAATTCACCACAGAATCTGAGATTCATTCTTATCGATCCGAAACGAGTTGAACTTTCAGCCTACGAAAACATTCCCTATCTTCTTTGTCCGGTGATACTTGAGGGCAAGAAAGCGATCATGGCTTTGAAATGGGCAACACAGGAAATGGAAAGACGATACGATCTGCTTTTGTCAGAACACTCAAGAGACATTCATTCGTATAACCAAAAGATCGGCAGTTCTAAAGAAAAAACCCTTCCTTACATTGTGATTTTTATTGACGAATTAGCAGACTTGATGTCTGTTTACGGAAAGGACCTTGAAGCAGTGATTGTCAGGTTGTCTCAGATGGCCCGAGCGACTGGGATTCACTTGATTGTTTCGACTCAGAGACCGTCTGTTGAAGTGATTACTGGTTTGATCAAGGCGAACATCACCGCCAGAACAGCTTTCCAGGTGGCATCGCAGGTTGATTCAAGAACAATTCTTGATACTGCGGGTGCGGAAAAGCTTTTGGGACGTGGCGACAGTTTATTTGTTTCTGCCGAGACTTCAAAACCGAAAAGAATTCAGGGTCCAATGATCTCAGAGAAAGAATCTGAAAAAGTAGTTGAATTTTTGAAAAATAAAGGAAAGGAGATCCTCGGTGAAGATTATGGTTACGATTCAGACCTTTCGGAAATGTTGATCCATGAAGCTCAAGATCAAGAAGAGACATTGTTTGATGTTGGCGATGACGAGCTTTATCAAGAGGCTTACGAAGTGGTTGTCAAAGTGGGAAAAGCTTCAGCTTCCTTATTGCAAAGATATCTGAAAGTTGGTTATGCCAGGGCGGCAAGGCTACTGGATATTCTGGAAGCACGTAGTGTAATTGGCCCTTCCCAGGGAGCAAAGCCAAGGGAAGTATATTCTATTGAAGGAAGCGCCTTCATTGATCAGGCACAAGACAAAATAACCATAGAGGCGAATCGGGCCGTGGACGAATTAGACGAAGAAAAATAACAATGAACCCTGAAGAGCTGAAAAATCTCGGTCAGTTTTTATCAGATTCTAGAGAGGCTTCGGGACTGTCTTTACAGAAATTTTCACAGGTTTCGGGAATTTCTGAAGATATTCTTGATCAAATAGAATCGGGGGATTTTAAAAAAATCGGTTCCGCACCGTATTTAAAAGGTATTTTAAAAAAATACGAACGCTTTGCCGGTGTCGGATATAAAGAAGTTTTTGGTTTTGTTAGCCAGTTTAAAACTTCCGGGAAACATGATGCCTTGCCTCAAAACAGGTTTTCTTCAAAGTCTGTTCTCAAGCTCCCCGAGTTCAATCCCGTAGTTTTTCTCTTGGCGATATTGTTTTTTTTCCTTGCCTTTCAATTTGTTGTTCTGGTTTTGCCACCAAAGATTGTCTTGGGGGAGATGCCAACGGCAACAAGTGAAAAGAACGTGAAGGTTTTTGGAACGGTTTCCGGAAAAGTAAAGGATTTTTTTGTTAATAGTGAGAAAACAGAGCTTTTGAAAAATTCTTTTTCCAAAGATATTTTTTTGAATCAAGAGATCAATATTATTGAATTTAAGGCTATCAATTTTTTCGGTAAAGAAGTGGTGGTAAGAAGGATGGTGATTTTGAAGAGTGAGTAAACGCATTGTAAAAAATTCTTACTTTGGTTCATAAAATTTTTGTGTCTACCTGAGTTTTTTTGATCGCTCGAAGATCTTAATCTCGTTTTTAAAATTCTCAAAAGCAACATATTTACGTGCCGGGAGGACGTGGCCGAAAGAGGAAATCAGGTAATAGAAATCTCGGCTTATTTAGCCGAGATTTTCCATTCCCCCTTTTTCAGACAGACAGTTGGGCGGTGCGGGTAAGCGTTGCGACTGGTTCAGCCCAAACCGCGAGCATCCGGGCGCCCTGAGCCCGGCCGCGACGGCACCAACGGATCTGTATCTATATTATACCATGTTTTAGTCTAATTTTCAAGGTGGGCTTAGAATAGAAAAACGGGGCAAAGATGCCCCGAGTTTCATGTTTTTCTGCCCGGCGGCAGAAGCTGTGGAAATGCCGTCAGGATTGCGCCGAAACAAAGGCTGAACAACAATGAGACAAAGAAGAGAATCAGACCGATGAACGATAATTCTCCGCTTTGTTTCGCGTAGCCAATGCTGCCGACAACGATGCTGGCAATGAATCCAAGTGCCAGCAAGCAAGTGACGGCATAGAGGGAAACCCGTTTCATGATCAACTCCTTTCTGTAGGCTGGAATTTTAACATGGATTTTTATGGTTTTAAAGTTTGCTATAATGATTAGTCATTAACCACTAATCAAATAAATTTATGCCAAAAGCAAAAAGCGCGAAACCGTTGTCAGAACAAAAAGATACCAAGTCAAAGGCCCTAGACGAACTGATCAAGGACATCCAGTCACGCTATGGCGACGGTGCGATTATGAAGCTGGGAGAGGTTGGCAGGGTTGATGTTGATGCCATTCCGACCGGCTCTGTGTCACTAGACATTGCCTTGGGTGTCGGTGGCGTGCCACAAGGAAGAATCATTGAGGTTTTCGGTCCTGAATCGTCAGGAAAAACAACTCTTGCCCTGCATATTGTTTCTCAGGCTCAGAAACGAGGCGGCAAAGCCGCTTTTGTTGATGCCGAGCACGCGCTTGACCCTGAATATGCGAAGAAAATCGGGGTTAAGATCAACGACCTTCTGATCTCTCAACCGGACACGGGCGAACAAGCATTGGAAATTGTTGAGTCTTTAGTTAAGACTGGTGCCCTTGAGGTTGTTGTTGTTGACTCCGTGGCGGCGTTAACGCCGCAAGCGGAGATTGAAGGCGATATGGGAGCGCAGTTTATTGGCCTGCAAGCGAGATTGATGTCTCATGCTTTAAGAAAGTTGACAGCGATTGTCGCCAAGACAAAGACCACAATCGTTTTTATCAATCAAATCAGGATGCAGATTGGTACTTACGGTAATCCGGAAACAACTCCCGGCGGCAAGGCCTTGAAGTTCTATTCGTCGGTTAGGATTGAGGTTAGGCGTTCCGCTCAATTGAAAAAAGGCGATGAGATTGTCGGCAACAAGGTGAAAGCCAAGGTGGTTAAGAACAAGGTTGCGCCACCTTTTAAAACCGCAGAGTTCGACATTATGTATAACGAAGGTATTTCTTATGAAGCAGATTTGATTAATACGGGCGTGAAGTTTGGTATTTTGAGTCGCGCTGGCGCAAGCTATTCTTTTGATGGTCAGAAACTTGGAGTTGGCATTGAAGCTTCGAAGGCTTATCTTCGGGAGAACCCGAATGTTGCTAAAGTTATCGTAAAAAAACTGATGGAGCCAGGGGCTCGGGCTCGTCAAGTTGAAGCAGAAACCGATCTGGCCGACGAGGCGTAAAATCTGTACTATCTGTTGTAAAATAGCAGTTTTCATGCTAAAATTCGCAGATTATGGAAGAAAAGAAACTTTACGAAATTTGTTTTTGGCTCAAAGACAAAGGTGACGATACCTTGCCCAAAGAAGACCTACAGAAAATTACTCAGGCAATAATCAATGCTGGCGGTTCTGTTATTTCAGAAAAATCTTTGGAAAAACGCAATCTTGCTTATCCCATAAAAAAGCAGAAGGTTGGCTTTTGGGGTGAAATCCAGTTTTCCGGAGAGCCTTCGATCTTGGAAGCTATCAGAAAGGTTCTTCAGTATGACAACGAGATTTTGAGAAAAATGGTTTTTGAGGTGAAAAAGTCAAAGAAAATAAAGAAAGCGCGGATAGCTGTCGGAGCGAGAGCTTCCAGGAAATCAGAACCAACAACGCTCGAACCATCAAAGAAGGGAGAAAAACCCCAGGTCTCTGAAGAGGCCTTAGATACTAAATTAAAAGAAATTTTAGGCGATGAATCTTAATAAAGTTTTTTTGATCGGCAGAGTGGTAAAAGATATTGAACTGAGAGTGACGCCACAAGGGCAATCAGTGGCAAGTTTTCCTCTGGCGACAAACAGGGTTTGGAATGACAAAATGGGTCAGAAGCAGGAAGAAACTGAGTTTCATAATGTTGTTGTTTGGGGCAGACAAGCAGAAACCTGTAAACAATACGTTCAAAAAGGAAAACTTTTAATGATTGAGGGCAGGATCAAAACACGGTCTTGGGATGCACCAACCGGCGAAAGAAAGTATCGGACTGAAGTTATTGCTGATCGAGTTCAGTTCGGGCCGAAATCTGGCGACCAGGAACAGTTTTCGAGACCACAAGGAAAATCTGATTATTCACAGGACGCGCCGTTGCAAGAAGATGTGCCGATTTTGGATATTGCTGATGAAACCGTTCCGACAGGAGAAGACCTGCCTTTTTAGATTTATTTTTTAATGATTAGCAACTAGATGATCAAAAACTATAACAAGCAGTGCCATTTTTGTGGAAAACCAGATCCAAACTGGAAAGACGCTGAGACCTTGCGTAAATTTTTGGCAGTATCAATGAAAATCAAAACCAGATCCAAAACTGGTCTTTGTTCGAAACACCAGAGAGATCTGGCTCAAGCAGTGAAAAGAGCCAAACAAATGGCCCTGATCCCGTATTTATCATATTGAAGTTCTGTTTGGCAAGAAATACAAACATTTTATTGGAACGCGAAAAGGAATCAAAAAGAGCCGTACGGCTCTTTTTGATTTAGATCTTCAATATTTTTTTACTTGGATTGGTCACAATCCATCTTGTGCTTGACATAGATGAGCTTGGATGTAAGGTATTTATAACATAAAAACAGCTACTCCAAAAGCTGTTTTTTGAACTGTGTTTTTGTTTAGCTTGTCGAACTGCGCGGGTGACCCTTCGATTATACTCAGGGCGAGATGTGCCAATATATTCAGGAATAAACTTAATCTCTTTCATTGCTAGCAGTGAGCTTGTCGAACTGCGCGGGTGACCAGATTTGAACTGGCGATCTCCTCCGTGACAGGGAGGCGCTTTAAACCGGGCTAAGCTACACCCGCAGGCAATAAAGATTTTAGCTTAAAAACTTTATTTTTGCCACTCCTGGCGGTTAAATTTAATATAATAGACAATGCGTTATCAAGTTAAAATAAAATTCAAACAAGATTTCATAGATCAAAACAACAAAGATTTGATCATTGGTATAAAGTCGCTGCCGGAAAAAGGTAAAGCCAATCAAGAGTTAATAAAAAAATTGGCAAAGTATTTTAACGTTGATGTTTCGAAAATAAAGATTATTTCTGGATTGAGTTCAAGAAACAAGGTTGTGGAAATCTTTTCCCACACCTAACTTGGGTGTGGGAAAGTTTTTTTGCGCCGAACCAACGCCATTCAACCGCCTTCCTCGCAGTTTTTTTCTGTTATGTTTTGAACAGATCTTCGTGATGGCCGCCCTGCCTTTGGTGGATTTTGTAGGCGATGTAGGCGGCCAAAAAGATCGGTCCAAAGATAACAATCAGTTCGAGCACAACCATGGCCAATACCAAGGGTATGGCTTTCGGTCCTTCAACCGGATAGTTTTTTATGGAGTCTGGGAGGAAGACGAGGGTAAGGATCATAAATATCACTCCCGAGATCCCCAAAAGTCCTAGCCAGATTTTTGTCAGCGTTTTCATGAACGCCTCCTTTCAGCTTTATTATACAGGTTTTGTGTCAGGGGGGAGGCTCGAACTCCCGACCTCGGCGTTATGAGTGCCGCGCTCTAACCAGCTGAGCTACCCTGACTTTTTTTGAATGTTTTTATTCTATCAAAAACGTTGCTTGCGAGCAATTTATTCTTTTTCCAACGCAGCTTGGTTGTAGACGTTGCTTGGATTCCACAAATACCAGCCTGCTTGTGGTGAGCTTGTCGAACCATTGTCATAAACAGCCTGGATTTGTTTTCTGATCATCTCCGGCGTGTAGACGGCGCCTAAGTCAAAAACTTGGAGCCATGGCCTTAGTTCTGCCAAGCCAGTATTTTGTGGAAGTTTTTCTATTTTAATGTGCGGTATCAAAGCAGTTGAGCTTGCCGTTGTCAGGTTTGTATTTAAAGCCTGGTGGAGAGTTGCCCGTCTGGCAGTAGCTTTTTTCATGGAGTAGTCAATAATTTCGTAAGGATATAAAGCCGGATTTTTATAACCGATAAAGCCCGGAGCGTAGTGAGACGGATAGACCATTGGCGACAAATAATCAAAATATGGCAGAGCATACTCGAGAATCTGGCCGATATTCATATCTGAGAGGTCAAAGCAGCTTTGTCCAAAAAGATCAGCCGAGGTTTTGATCCCCAGATCACGCGTGTTTGCTTTGAAATATTCGAAAAATTCTCTGATTTGTTCAGGCTTTGTTTTTTGTGATTGGTCGAAAAACGGGTAGTTTGTTTGGCCGATGGCCCCGTCGGAAGGGAAGCGAATGTAGTCAAGATTTATCTCATCAACTCCGAGTCTTGCGGCCTCTTTGACCACGGCAATGTTGTAGTCCCAGACGTATTTTGATCCGGGATCGACCCAAGCTAATTTCTTGTTATCTCGCCAGATATTTCCAGTCGAGCTATTTTTTATTGCATACTCTGGTTTGTTTTCGGCCAGATAAAGGTCTTGAAAAACTGCCAGTCTGGCAATGACATAGATTTTTTCTTGGTGAAGCGTCTTTATTAAATCAGCGAGGTTTTTTATTCTTGGTTCTTCTGAACTAATCTCCTTGATTAATGTGTTTTGAGTTTCAAAGAAAACTCTGCCGGTGTAGTCTTTAATATCAATGACGACTCCGTTTATTTCCGTATTTTTCGCTAGATTGATTATTTCGTTAATCCTTTTGGGGTTTGAAGCTGACCAGGCGGTTAAATAAATGCCCTTGACTGTTTTCGGAGCCGGGTCGAGTTGTAAATGAATCGGTGAAGGAGAAGGTTTGATAATTGAGACAATGTTAGAGACAACGTCACTTGAGACGACAAAGTCGTTTTTCAGACTCAACAAGCCGGAAAAAACAATTGTGGCGCAAATCCAGATAAAAAATTTGTTTTCGAGAATTTTCTCCGGGGCGCCTTCCCGATCTTTTTTTTCTGAACTTTCCGGGTTGTTCTTTTTTTCCATAAATGATTTCTATCGGTAAAGCGCGCTGATTTTCGAGGCGATTTCCTCAACATCTTCGTAGCTGCTGTCTGTTCCGAGGACGATAATTACCACTGGTCTTTTTTCCTGGCGGATCTCTATCTCGAAAATTGAGATGATGGTTTCCTTTGAGGCTTGGGTTAAGCCAATCTTGCCGCCGACAAATTGCTCCCATAAGGGTCTGTTGTTTCGGGGAGCATTGAAATTGGCCAAGTTTCTGAACGGATTTTCGCCATAGGCAGAATCTTTTATCGTTCCGCTTGAAAGTTTCAAGATGAAGTTTCGATTAAAGTAAAGATATTTGGCCAACGAAAAAAGATCTTTTGGCGAGCTCGCGGAGACTGGGCTGATGCCGGATGAATCAGCAAAGACGGAATCGTTCATGCCGAGCGACATTGCCTTTTGATTCATTAAGCTGATAAACCGTTGCGGTCCGATGAAGTAACTTAGCGCTTGGGCGGCCTCATTTGAAGATTCAGTCATCAATGGGAAAAGTAGATCGTAGGCCTTATAACTTTGGTTGATTTTCAGTCTTGGCACTGAGGTCGGAGTGATCATGGCTTGGGTAACAGTGATTTCTTTTTCGAGATTGATGTATTCCGTTGCGATAACGGCAGACATTAATTTGGTTAATGAGGCGATTGGCAGAACTGAGTCTGGATTTCGTTCAAAAAAGACAAAGTTATTCTTTAGATCGGCGGCAAGATAGGCAGCGGCCTCAACTCTCGGGCCTTGAATTTCGTATTTGAAACTATCTTTTTCAAAATCTTTTTCAAAAACCAGTACGGGAACGCCGAGATTGGCAAGGTTAAAGAGCTTTTCGGCGTCTTCAGTTAAGATTTTGATGCACCCACCGGTATAGGAAAAACTGGTTTCCTGCCCGTCGGGATAATAGGGAATGCCGTGAATAAAAAAATTTCCTTGAAATTGCATTGAGTATGGCATGTAAACTTGACCAATCGAAGAGAAATGCAGTTTCTCCTTTAATTCAATTTTGTAGATGCCGGCTGGCGTTTCCCACCAGGATCCTTCTTTACCCTTTCCGATAATCTGGAATTCTTTGGTGGCGTTTCCGGATTGATAAAGGCTGATTTTCATTTCGGAGAGATTGGCTTCAATAAACTCAGCTTTTTCAGAAATAAGTTTTTTCTTTGTCCGCGCAAAGAAGTTTTCGTCTGACATTTGCGGCAACGAACCATACTCAAGATCAAAGATTTCCCTGCTTCCGGCGTCGTCCTGAAGCAAGAGCTGGTACTGATAAATTTTGTTTCTGAAGATAAAAAATAAGCCGGCGCTGGAAATACCAAGGACCATAATTATAGCCGCCGCAACCGGAAAAGAGATCTGTTTTTGAAGAATATTCTTTAACATTGAATTGTAAAAGACTTGGTATTAATAAATATAGCAAGAAATCATGGAGAGAAAAACTCTGAGAATGAAAAATAGCCAAGTTGCCTTGGCCATTTTTCAAACAACAGGAGTTGGTCTTTATTCTTGTAAGAATTCAGGCCTCACTCACTTAACAGATACAGTATAGCATGTCTTTCTTTAAAAGTCAAGCTTTGATCATGTTATTTCCCCGGGTCCCCGCCAAGAGTGTACTCCTGTTGTTAAATTAAGTGAGTGCTGCTTGGCGGGGGCCGGGAGAAATAAAACAATCGATATCTTAATTATAAAGAACAGAAACGAATAGTCAATTTTTTCAAATTGTACTTTATTTTTTTGGATTTTTTTCACTATGGAATCTTTTCGGTATCACTTTTTGTTTTTGGGAAGATTTTGCGTGATCGATACTTTTTGTCTTTTGAAAAATCGGGAGAGAAAAAGTTATCCACCATTGCCATGAAGCCTTTGTTTCTCTAAAATTTAATTAGAAGGAAAGGTTGTTTGCTTCTACTCTTGTTTGTTTATTAGGGCAAGAATGTTGCCGGGCCGATCGTGGCTCGTGGGTCGTATCTTGCCAATTAACAAAAATTTGAACAAAAATAAAAAATGGTAAAAAGAAAAAAAGTCTCGGCCAGGCCGGTTAAAAAGAAAGCAGCGAAGAAAGTTGTGAGAAGGCCAATTAAAAAAGTTGCCAAGAAGAAAATTACAGTTAAAAGAAAGGTTGTAAAGAAGGCGGTGTCGAAAAAGAAAGTTGTGAAGAAAAAAGCCGCAAAAAGAAAATAGTTTTCTAAATATCCCGCCCCGAATAACTTCGGGGCGGGATATTTAAGGCGTTGCCTAAAGGCTCTGTCTGGGGTAAAATTTACTAGTGTCTAAGATTAGTTTAGTTTTCCTATGGCTATCTCGGATCATTTTTTAAGAAAAGTTCAGATTAATACTCATGATTTTGTTTTGACTTCGGTTATCCGTGACTATCTGGATGAGAAAATAAAAAAGATTGAGAATTTTGTTAAAAAGCGATTCTCCGAAGTTTTGTTTGAGATCTCGGTTTCAAGGATCTCACATCGTCGTCACGGTACGAGGCTGTTAATGGTGATGAATCTAAAGCTTAATAAAGAGATGGTTCGAAGTGAAGAGCAGGGAGAAGATATTTATGAGATTATTGATACGGTGGAGTACGAGATCTTGCGTCAGCTAAAAGCCGAAAAAGACAAATTTTTGGCTCAACAAAGAAAGAGAAGCCGTAAAGCGAAAACAGAAATTTAAAGTGGTAAATTTTTTTAAGATTTTTTTAAAAGATGCTAACCAAAAAGCGATCGAGAAGTTGTCGACGATTCTTTTGTCAATCAACAGCTTGGAAAGCAGTTTGTCTGGTCTTGATGATGAGGGGTTGAGGCGGCGTAGCCTGGATCTCAGAAAAACAGTTCTTGGCGGCGCTTCTCTGGAATCAGTTTTACCGGAGTCTTTTGCTCTTGTTCGCGAATCAGCCAAGAGAACTTTGGGTCAAAGAGCATTTGACTCACAACTTCTTGGGGGCATTGTTCTTTGGCAGGGAAAAGTTGCGGAGATGAAAACGGGAGAAGGTAAGACTCTGGCGGCGACGATGCCGGCTTATCTGCATGGATTAACCGGCAAAGGAGTGCACGTGGTGACTGTAAATGATTATTTGGCTCAACGCGATGCTGTTTGGATGGGTCAGATTTTCCACCTGCTCGGACTAAAGGTGTCGTGCTTAATCCACGAAAACTCTTTTATCTATGATTCGGATTGGCGGTCTGCTGAGACTGAAGATGAATCTCGAGATGAGTTTTCGAGCTTCAGGGTGTTTCACGATTTTTTAAAACCAGTAAAGAGAAAAGAAGCTTATCAGGCAGACATTATTTACGGTACTAATCATCAGTTTGGCTTTGATTATCTCCGCGATAATCTGGTTTATCGTTCCGAAGACTCCGTTCAGCGCGGACTTTATTTTGCGATTGTTGACGAGGTCGATAGTATCTTGATTGATGAAGCGAGAACGCCGTTGATTATCTCCGCTCCGGATGTCGATGCGGCTAAGATTTACCGAGAGTTTGCGAAGATCGCGCCTCGATTAAATTCAGGGTCCGATGTTGAAATTGATGAGAAAAAACACTCGGCTTTTTTGACCGATACGGGTATTGAGAAGCTGAAACAATTTTTTGGCCGCGATATTTATGAGGATAATAATCTTGTTTTGGTCCATCATCTTGAAGAGTCTTTGAAGGCGCAGTTTCTTTTTAAACGCGATAAAAACTATGTCGTGAAAGACGGACAAGTGATTATCGTTGATGAGTTCACGGGTCGGTTAATGCAAGGTCGTCGTTATTCAGGGGGGTTGCACCAGGCCATTGAGGCAAAGGAGGGTTTGAAGATCCAGGAAGAATCACGAACCGCGGCCACGATCACTTTACAGAATTATTTCAGAATGTATCCGATTCTTTCAGGAATGACTGGCACAGCTTTGAGTTCAAGCGAGGAGTTCTCGAAAGTTTATCATCTGGATGTTCTGCCGATTCCGACTAATAAATCGAACATCAGGAAGGATGCTTCTGATATGATCTTTGTGACGGAAAAAGCAAAACTTGATAGTTTGGTTAAACAAGTGAAAACAAGAAGTGGGCTGGGTCAGCCAATACTGATTGGTACTGTTTCTATTGAAAAAAACGAAACTCTCTCTGCGCTTTTAAAAAGGAATGGTGTTGAACACAATGTTTTAAATGCCAAACAGCATGAAAAAGAAGCCGAGGCGATTGCTCAGGCCGGAAAGAAGGGGCATGTTACCGTGGCAACGAATATGGCTGGCCGTGGTGTTGACATTATTCTTGGCGGGAATCCCCAAAACGAAGAAGAAGCTGAAGAAATTAAAAAACTTGGCGGACTCTATGTCATTGGCACCGAAAGGCACGAGTCGAGGAGAATTGATAACCAGTTGCGTGGCAGGTCGGGTCGACAAGGAGACCCCGGCATGACTCAATTTTTCGTTTCTCTGGAAGATGATTTGATGAGGATATTCGGTTCCGATAAGATTCGCGGTTTGATTCAGCGTCTTAATCTTCCCGAAGACCAGCCGGTTCAGAATGAGTTTGTTTCAAAAGCGTTGGATTCAGCTCAGGAAAAAGTAGAGGGAGCAAATTTTGATATCAGAAAATATGTGCTTGAGTACGACGATGTTTTGAGCAGGCAGCGCGACGCTGTTTATCGTCGGCGCAAAGAATTTTTACTTGCTGATCAGCAGCAGACGATGGCTTTGATTATGAATGTTATTGGTGAAGCTCTGGACATGTTTTTTAAAAAATATAACACCGATAGCTTTGATTTTGAAAATCTTTGGCGCGAGATTGATTCTTTGACCAATCTACCGGCAAGTTTAAAGGAAAGATCTCATTCCAAAGAGGACTTAAGAAACGTGGTTTTGGAATTTTTCGAGCAGTTTTTGAAAACAAAGGAGGTTGAGTCTTTGCGTCAGGGTGCGTTGCGTGTTCTTGATGTTTTATGGATGGAGCACCTTGAGGCGATGGATCACTTGATCGATTCCGTGAGACTGAGAGATTATGCTCACCATCAGCCGATTTCTGAGTATAAACGAGAGAGTTACCAGATGTTTAAGGATTTGTTCGAAAATTTCTCTTTGAATTTGTTTATTGGTTTTGGAAGGATGATTAATGAACCGCGAAAGGTTACTGATTGATTAAAGGCGATGAACTTTAAACTTGATAAATTTGAAGGTCCGTTAGATCTTTTATTGGAACTGATTGAGCGCCAAAAACTTGATGTTTGCGACGTGGCTTTGGCTAGTGTTACTGACCAGTACCTTGAGATCATCAACCAGGGAGATCTCAATCCTTATGACTTGGCGGATTTTTTATTAGTGGCGTCTCGGTTGCTTTTGATCAAATCAAAAATTCTTCTACCTTCAACTTCTTTGTCAGAAGAAGAGGAATCCGAGGTCAGAGATTTGGAAAGAGCACTTGAAGAATATCGTCGTTACAAGAATCAGGCAAAGATCGTAAAAAGCATGATGTTGAAAAAAAATCTGATTATTACTCGTGAACTTTGGCAGGGGCGCTCAATTGTTTTTTTGCCGCCACCAAAATTATCTCTGCCCCTATTGGTTAAAGCTCTTGAGAATCTCGGTCTGGGATTGGAAAAGTTTCTTCATCCGCGTGTTTCGGGTTATCTTCAGAAGGTCGCATCAATCGAAGAGAGAATCAAAGAGATCCTTAAGAATATTGAAACCCAGGCGACTTTGACATTCGCCCAGCTCTCGGCCTCTGGGAAGAAGATCGATACGATTATCAATTTTTTGGCAGTTTTATTTTTATTTCGTGAGAGAATGATTATGGTTTCTCAGACAAGAGACTTTGGTGAGATCGAGATAAAAAGGAACAAAGCAGACAATTAGTTTTATTAGCAAGAGACATGGAAGCAGGACCAGAAAAAAGCCGTTTTTTTTCAGCCTTAGAATCAATTCTTTTTGCTTACGGTGAACCAGTAAAGCTGGATAAGCTCGCTGTAATCCTTGGGCTTGAACAAGCGATTGTTAACAGTCTTGTTGTCGAATATGCCGAAAAGATTGCTCAAAATCTTGAATCAGGAACAGTTTTGATCAGAAATAATGACGAGATACAGCTCGGGACGAGACCGGGTAACTTTGTTTTCTTGGAAAAATTTCTGAAGAGGGATGTTGATGAAGAATTGAGTTCAGCCGCGACTGAGGTGTTAACATTGATTCTATACCGAGGCCCGATTTTAAGATCGGAGATTGACTTTATCAGGGGAGTCAACTCGTCGTATATTTTAAGAATGCTTTCAATGAGGGATCTGATCACACGGGAAAAACACGGCCTGTCTTTTGTTTATCGTCCCTCTTTTGGACTTCTGAAATTGCTTGGCATCTTAAGCCCCGAGGACCTTCCTGATTTTGACGCCTTGAACCAGAGATTGGGCGATTTGATGAAAAAAGTTGAGAATTTTGAGAGTGAAATCGAAAAAGATCATGGAACCGAACAATAATAATTTTTCTTATCTTATGACCGCCGGTTTTTTTGCAGTTTTTCTTGTTTCTGTGGTTTTTTATCTTGGAGTGAAACCGGAGGATGTTGCGGCTGAGCCGTCTTTATCAGCCATTATTTTCGGATCCCCCGAGCCGGATTATCCGGTAGTGACTTTTTTACCCGTAGATATATTCCCGAACGAGGTTAATTTTTCAAGAAAACCGGAGGTTAAAGCCGAATCGGCACTTATCTACGACCTGACGAACGACAAGCCTTTGTTTGAAAAAGAACCGCAAAAAAGACTCTTGATCGCCTCCTTGACAAAACTCATGACTGCCCTGGTGGCATCGGAAAATATCAAAGACGCCAAGCAAAGGCTTTTCGTTCTTGATGAAGATCTGAAAATAGAAAACCCATACAATGATTTAAAGTCTGGCGATAATTTCAATCTTGAGGAAGCCCTGCATTTTATCTTAATCAGATCGGATAATGCCGTTGCTAATGTTTTGGGAAGGTCTGTTTTTAAAGAGGGGTCAAAGTTTTTTGTTTTTGAAATGAACAGGAAGGCTCAGCAGTTAAAAATGGAAAACACATTGTTTTATGATCCTATCGGCTTGGCGAGCAATATCTCGACGGTTTATGATATGAAAAATCTCGCAAAGGAAATCTTGGAGTCTTATCAAGGCATATTTTTAATTTCAAAGATTCCGGAGATTAAAGTTATTTCTCCGGCCGGTCTGGCTTTCAATTTGAAAAACACGAATACATTAGTTTCGAAAATTCAGGGAATTTTGGGTTCCAAAACCGGATTCACTCCCGAGGCTTCCGGCAGTCTTTTGGTGATATTTAAAGACGGCCAGAAAATGATTTTGAGTTTGGTGCTTGGTTCCCAGGACAGATTCAAAGATTCGCAAACCTTAATTGATTGGTATTGGAGGTATCGGAACTAAAAGCGATGTTTGGCCTTCTGGTCTATAGTTCACTTAATTTTAATATCTAAATGTCAGAGATTATTCAGGTGGTTAGATTTTTAGCTGTTTCCGTGTTTTCCTTTGCTATTGGCATGATTTTGGTTGCGCCGGTTGAGCGTTTGATTAAAAGATTGAACTCAAGAAAAGTTATCGCTAAACAAGGAACGCCGATTTTTAACCAAATGCACGCGCCCAAAGAGGGGACGCCGGTTATGGCCGGAATTATCATCTGGGGTACGGTTGTGATTGTCTCTCTTTTGTTTTTCGGTTTATCGAAGCTGTTTGACGGTTTTTGGGGCGAGCTGAACTTTCTTTCGAGATCACAAACATACTTGCCTTTGGCGGCGATGGTTTTGGCAGCGATAGTCGGTGCGGCAGACGATATCGCGGGCATTGTCAAGTTCAGAGGCAAGAACGGTTTCACCATGAAGGAGAGAATTGTTCTTTTTGGTATCGTGGCTTTGCTTGGGGCGTTGTGGTTCGCTTTCAAGCTTGAATGGGATATTTTGCACATTCCGTTTTTGGGTGATTTGAATATCGGGATTTTTGGATATGCAACCTTCTTTGTTTTTGTGGTGATTGCCACCTCTTTTTCTCTTGATTTAACGAACGGCCTCGACGGATTGGCTGAAGGCGTGGCTTTGATTGCTCTATCTTGTTTGGCGGTGGTCGCTTTTGCCAATCAAAGATATGACTTGGCGATGTTTGCCGGTAGTTTGATTGGCGCCTTGATTGCGTTTCTGTGGTTTAATATTTATCCGGCCAGATTTTTTATGGGCGATACTGGTGCGATGTCTTTGGGTGTGGCCATTGCCGTTATCAGCCTTTTAACAAATTCGGTCATGCTTTTGCCATTTTTTGCTTTTATTATGGTTGTTGAGGCGTTTTCAGATATTATTCAGCTTTTTTCGAAAAAATTTTTAAAACAGAAAATATTCATTTCAGCCCCAATTCATCATCATTTTGAAGCCAGGGGCTGGCTGGAGCCGCAGATCACAATGCGCTTCTGGATCGTTTCCGGTATTGTTGCTAGTTTGGGATTGGTGATTTTCTTTTTGGATAAACTTTTGTTGAGCTGAGTTTGTTATAATTAAGATTATTAAGAAAAAAACATGGTTATATATTTGATCCTTCTATCTTTAGTTCTTTCCGGACTGAGGCTTATTAATCAGTACGAACGTGGTATTATTTTGACTCTTGGAAGGTATTCTAATACTCGCGATCCGGGTTTGACCTGGATTTTTCCAGTGATTCAGAGAATGATAAAGGTGGATATCAGGATAGTTACTTCTTCAATTCCTCAGCAAGAGGTCATTACTAAAGACAATGTTCCTGTCGGTATCAATGCGGTGGTCTATTTTCGTGTTTCCAATTCGGAAAAGGCTATTCTTGAGATTGAGGATTTTTCCAAGGCCGTGAAAGAATATGCCCAAGCGACATTGAGGGATGTGATCGGTGGTGTTGAGCTCGATGATCTTCTGGCTGAAAGAACCAAGATTGCCGAAGAGATCTCAAAAGTTGTTGGTGGAGCGACAAAAAATTGGGGCGTGGATATTGTTGATATTAAGATTCAAGATATTGAACTGCCGGCAGACATGAAAAGAGTTATGGCTAAGCAAGCAGAGTCAGAGAGAGAAAGGCGGGCTGTTATCATTCGCTCTGCGGGTGAATTTTCCGCAGCGGAAAAATTGGCTCAAGCCGCGGAAAGGCTTTCTAAGGTTCCTGTAGGCATGTCTTTAAGGACGTTGGCGACCATTGAAAAAATCAATCCCGATCCTTCAAAAACAGTGATCTTCGCTCTTCCGGTTGAGATTCTTGATGGTATCAAATCTCTGTCAGAGCATCTGAAAATCAAAAAATAGAATAAGTTTTTGTCTCATACAAAACGCCGCTTATTTCAAAGCGGTGCTTTGTGTTAATTGACTTATTTTATTTGCTTCAAAAATTCATAGGCTAAATCAGTTGTCTCTTGATTTGAATGGAGAAATTCTTTCCAGACGATAACGATGTCGGCATCATTAAAAATGGCTCGCTGGACCTCCCTTGGCGTGTCGCCACCGGCCACGGCAACCAGAATATCGAGTGAACCCTTGATTCTTTGTATGTCATGATAAGGAATCTGTTTCTCTCTGTTGAACTCGGTTTCATCGACACCGCGATGCAAAATCACCACGGTCGGTTTGTTTCTCATGACCCTTAATGTGGTGATCGGGTTTTCAACGTTCATCATGTCAATCATTGAATCAAGGCCCAGCTCGGCGCAATTTTTCACAAAGCTTTCAAGGGTTTCGATGGGCGCGTGTCCCAAGGCAATGGCCGCGTCTGCGCCGGCTTCGGCTGCGAGCCTGACCTCGGTTTTGCCGCGATCCATTGTTTTTAGATCGGCAACCACATACGGATAGAGATCTTCCCCCTCTTCTTCAGAGCCAGAAACTTCTCTTTGGAAATCATCTGGTGGTTTTTGTGGTTTTATGAGCATCTTCAGGAGTTTGTTGAGGTCTCCAAGGTTATTGGGTTTTGTCATGGGCTCCATAATAGATAGACCGAGAAGGTGATTTTTGTATGTTTGCTTGATAAATCTGATTCCCTCTGAGCCGTATTGTTTGATCAAGGGCGTGCCGGCTTCGATTAGGATGCGGTTGTTTCTTGGCAGCCGCGAGATAATGGTGCCAGCTTCTTCAAGAGAGCTGTTTAGAGCGATTTGGATATAAGATCTTCTTTTTTTAAGCATAGTAGTAATATTATATACCAATAAATTGTTTATCCCTTGACAAGGAGAATGTTTTTGCTAAAATCTATCTTATGTTGAATATGAATAGCTCGGTTCAGAAAATTTATTCCCTCAGAACAGTTTGGATGGCAACAATTATTTGCCCCACTTTTGTTTTCAATTTTGTTGCTATTGGGCCGAGAGTTACGATGTAGAGTTTTTAAAATAATTTTTAAACCAACCTATCAAAAACCTCTCGGCTGAAACCGAGAGGTTTTTGATAGAGGGAATTTGTGAACTGAGAACTGGTTAATTCTTATAATCAGTAGGGAGTTAGCCAGTTCCCAGATTGCAAATAATGTTTTGTGACTGGTCATCTTAGAACAAGGAGTGTGCCTATGTTGAGTCATTCAGCAGGTGGTGGCGAACAGCCCCAAGAAGGGTCGTCGTGCCCAGATCCTGGACCGGGTTCTGGGTATGATGGAGACGGGTAAGTCTTTCGAATCCAAGTTTTTATAAACAGAAGGAGAAAAACATGTCTCTCGTACAGGCGAGTGTCGTAAATGCTGTCGGTCAAACGTATTCTGTTGCTGTCAATGTTGGCGGCAGAACATACGAAATTACCCCGAACGTTTCTGGAGCGTCAGCCTTGGCAGCGCAACCGAGCGGAACGATCGTAGAACTTGAACTCGATGGCACGAATCAGGTTCTTTCCGTCAGGATATTAGAGGGTCCTCATTATCCGCTGGGCTTAACGCAGCCTTGAGGTTTTTCAAAGGGACGAGCAATAAGATTGTTCGTCTCCTGAAAACTGGTTGTTTCTGTCAGCAAGGGAAATAACTAGTTTTCAGGAAAGATGATATTCCTGAGTAGCTTTAGTCAAAAAAAGGAGATTCGTATGCCAGCCGGAGCGAGAGGTGTCAAGTATGCGGTGCGAACATGGGTTTTGAGTCCCGGAAAGAACACTTGTGGAATCACTGGTAAAAGCATCGAGGTTCCTGATCCAGCCAGCTATCCAGAGGGTACTTTCAGATGTCCGTCGTGTAACGCGCCAATGTTTACTAACAGTGGCGGCGGTGATCGCTGGCAAACTTATTGGCATCCGGGGTGTCAGGCAGGCGGAGGTGTTGGTGACGAATAAAGAAGCAGGGGCGGACCAATTGGGATTGGCAGCCCGCCCCTGCATCTGTATTATAATTAAAATATATGTTTGAGCAATATAAAAGTCTCTTGAGCGAATTAGTCAAGTTTAAAAGCGTTTCCACGGACGCGAGTTTTTTGTCTGAGATACAGGCAACCGTGGTTTGGTATAAAAAATTGTTTCAGGACAATGGTTTTACGGTTCAGGTCGTTGAGGGCCATGACAATCCTTTAATTGTTGCCGATTACGTTGCCGATTCGAGCCTGAAAACAGTTTTGGTTTATGGTCACTACGATGTTCAGCCGGCAAGTAAAGAAGAAGGCTGGGACTCAGAGCCTTTTGCGTTATCAGAAAGAAATGGTCGTTTATATGCGCGAGGCGTGATTGACAACAAGGGTCAGCATCTGGTGCATGTTGTTAATGTTTTTAAACATATTCATAACAAAACTTTAGGTTATAACATTAAGTTCCTTATTGAAGGCGCAGAAGAGATAGGTTCGCCAAATCTTGAAAGGTTTATTAAAGAAAACAGAAAGTTCTTAAAAGCAGACTTTGTTTTATTATCTGACGGAGAAATTTCCGGAAACATGCCGAACATTGAGATTGGTTTCCGTGGCATCTTTAACGCGACCTTAAACATTAAGGTTGGCAATGTTGACCTACATTCTGGCATGTATGGCGGATTTGCGCCGAATGCAATCCATGAATTAGCAAAAATAATCTCGAAGTTTTATACTGAAGATAATCGGATCAGTGAAGATGAGCTTTATCTTGAATCCGCACCAATCACTAAAGAGATTTTGGAAAATAACAAAAACATTCCATTCTTCCAAGAAGAATACGAGAAAATCACGGGTAAAAGGAAGTTTTTTACAGAGAATAATCTTGATTTTTATACCAAAACCGGGCTTCTGCCCTCAATTGAAGTTACCGGCATTCAGTCTGGTTATGCGGGCGAGGGTTATCGTAATGCTATTCCTCATAAAGCCCTGGCCAAGATTAATGTTCGTTTATCGCCAACACAAGATCCCCAAAGAGTTTTTGCATCTTTCAAAAAGTTTTTGAAAAAGATTACACCAGACTACATTGACTGGGATATTAACTGCGATCAATCCGGCAAGGGCGTGTTTGTCGAGGTTGATAATGAACATGTTGCCGGAGCGAAAAAAATCCTTGAAACAGTTTGGCAGAAACCAGTAGCTTTGAAATACGTTGGTGGTTCTTTGCCGATCATTACTTTTTTCAAAGATAATCTGGATTTGCCGACTCTATCGATTCCATTGGTTAACGAAGATTGCAACATGCATGGCGCCAATGAAAATTTTGAGTTGTCGTATCTTGAAAAAGCTATGGAGTTTTCGAAAATCTTTTTCACTAAGAAATAAATAAATACTAAAGCGCGGCCTTAAGGCCGCGCTTTAGTATTGGTGCAGTATTCTTGAATTAGTCCGAACGCATTTTTCCGAAAAAATCCTCCCGCGAATCCGCCAACTGGCGGACGGAAAGGCGGCGGTCTGTACTGAGCGAAGTCGAAGTGAGCCGCACCGCTGACAATTTTCCGCCAGAGGCGGATCTGCCCTGGGCACGACAAGTTTTTCTTTGGCGGCAGGAATAAATTATATTTCGACTCCGAATGTATTCTTTCGCATCCAATAAAGGACTAATGCCGCATTTAAAAATAATCCAGTAAAAAGAGCTAGTAAATTAAAATTCGGAGCTTGGCTATACCATGAGCTGAAAAAATATAAAAGCGGTGTCGATAATAATTTAAGGTTGATAAGCGTATAAACAACCAATACAATTACTTCGTATTTTTTCTTTGTCAGAATTTTGAAGTATAAAATTAGGAATGCATTCAAAAAAATACCGATGCAAAGTGCCATCAAATTATTATTCAGTAAAGTGAACATACTGAGGCTGTCTAAAAATTCGCCCCAAGTATTTGGGAAAACATAAAATAAAAATGGATACACGACTTTAAGCGTAAGAAGTGTATACAAGAAAATGATTAAGATTTTAATTTTTCTTTTTGAGAACATATTTTAAAAATCTTAAGAATCAAAAAATAATGGAGGCCACTAAACCCAAAATAGAAACAACAAGAATGGCAGTAGAAAGCTTGAAGATTTTTTCATCAGATTTTTCAGCACTTTTTTTGTTTCTTATTAACAATTCAGCAAGACCTGCTTCTTTTGCGCCGCTAAAACCACTTTCTTTCAGCGCCCCGATTTCTATGCCGTCTCTTATTTCCTCATCATTATAATCTTTGGGCCAATTTTTCTTTTGTTCCATATGTTTTAAATT
>MHHX01000010.1:43989-44099 GCA_001817215.1 Candidatus Brennerbacteria bacterium RIFOXYC1_FULL_41_11
CCTCGTTTATAAATATGTAATGGTATAACCTGTACGCCCATTTGCTGTAGGTGATAGTGCCTTTTGGATTACACCCGTGACCCCCTATGGTATAGTTTATGGCACTGATG
>MHHX01000010.1:44217-44359 GCA_001817215.1 Candidatus Brennerbacteria bacterium RIFOXYC1_FULL_41_11
TTGATGTTCCCGCCTGCTCTTCTTTTTTAAGTTTGGCTGTATTGATATCCAATAATTCGTCCAGATCACAGACTAAAACCCAGTCGGTCAAAGCGTTCTTCCAGCAATTGTCTTTGATGTGTATATAACGGCTATCTTGTAT
>MHHX01000011.1:0-2809 GCA_001817215.1 Candidatus Brennerbacteria bacterium RIFOXYC1_FULL_41_11
AGGAGGTGAAAGCCATGGACAGTATAGTCATTCCCTTCTTGCTTGCTAATGCCACAGTCGCAGAAGATCCGCCAATTGAAGTCGAAGCGTTCTGGACCAAATGCAAGGACAAGAAGGGCAAGAGCACGGACGATTAGTCCGCTGGCACAATGGATAGCGGGAGCTCTTTGGCTCCCGCTATCCAGGTCAAATACAGAAAGGATGAATCAATGGGCAAGGTCGTTTTGGTGATTTCCAATACTCAAGATGCTCACGTGGATATTATCGGAAAGAAGATTGAAGAAAGGGGCATCCAATGGATACGTTGGGATACCGATAGCATTCTGAAACGAAAATTAGGTTATGGTCTTGAAGCCGGGGATTTTTTGCGTGAAGCGTCTTTTGAAATCGCTTCAAGGGGTATCTTAAAAGAGAATCCAGATCTCAGTATCTGGTATCGCAGGCCAACGCCACCCGTATTCTCGGCAGAAGTTGAGCCACATGTTAAAGACTATATCCTCAGAGAGTTTGATGGCTGGTTGTCAAACATGTGTTTAAGCATCCCTGGCTTTTGGGTCAGTCCGTATTCTTCGTTGCAACAATCCAGAAGCAAACTTCATCAGATACTGGCTGCTTCAAAAGTCGGGCTTTTAACACCGGAAACTTTGGTTACTGATAGATCTGATCTGGCTAAGGAGTTCTGGGATAGATGTAAAGGACGCGTTGTGGCCAAGGCTTTTAGTGTGCAGAATGTGGAAAAAGGAGAGGAGCTGTTGATTATCAACACAAAACGTGTTGGCGAACAAGATTTACCTGAACTTGTGAGATTTCCCTGTATGTTGCAAAGGGAAATAAAAACAATTCATGAGTTAAGAGTCGTGGTGATTGGCCGCAGAGTGTTCTCTTTTGGCATAAGGTCAAAAATCGAAACAGCGGATGCTGATTTGAGATTGGCTGGGTTTCAAAACCTAGAACACTTTGAAGCTAGTCTTTCACAGAGTTCGGAAAAAGCCTTGACGTGCTTATTGGATTACTACGGACTGTCGTTTTGCTCCGCAGACTTTCTTGTAACATCAGGTGGAGAAGAGTTCTTTGTTGATCTTAATCCAAATGGTCAATGGCTTTGGTTGGAATATGTGACCGGAGTATCTCTCTCTGAACACTTTGTGACTATGCTCGAAGAAGGGGGGCTGTTGAGATGATCGAAAATTTACGTATGCTAAAATACCCTCAATCTTATTGAGGGTATTTTTTAATGGAAAAGATCAATCTAGAACAAATCGGCAGATTACTTCGCTACAAGAACACGGTGGTCTTTGGTGAAGTTCATGGTTCGAAAAATAACATCTTTTTTTTAAAGAAGCTTGTATCCTTTCTTATTAAGGAAAAGATCAAGTTCCTTCTTTGTTTTGAATGGCAACTGGACAAGAGCAAATTATGTAGCTTGAATGATTATTTAATTGGGAGCAAAGATGTGTTTACTTTGTCAGATTTCTTTTTCAGGCGAGATGGTCGTTTCTCTTTTGAACATTTGGATTTTTTAAAATGGTTGAGAACATTGAATCTGAAGCTGAATCGAAATAGTAGAATCAATATTTTTGCCTTTGATACAAAAGGAAAAGATTGGACGGAAAGGGATCGTAAAATGGCAAATAAACTTTCGAAGATCAAGTTTAACGGTATGAAAATCGTTTTCACTGGAAATCTTCACGCCAGGAAAAAGCCTTTTAAAATTAATTCATCGGTCCATAAGCCAATGGCATCTTTTCTATCAAAAAGCAGAGTTCTTTCCGTGTTTTTGTGCTTGGCTGGCGGAAATATCTATAATTTTGGCAGTAAAAAAGTTAAAGATTTGTCAAGCTTGAAGATGATTTCAAAAGAAAGCTTCGATTATAAAATCGATTTAGGCAATTCCAGATCAACTAAACCGTTAGAGAGAAGATGACCGAAATATTTGTGGCTTGGTCGCGTTTAAGAATCTTTCCAGAAGTGTCTCCGCTTGTTTTTCCGTTGTGATCCAACGGATTTTTTTGTTTTTCTTGAACCAGGTGTTTTGGCGTTTGGCGTAGTGCCATAGGGAAAAAAGCGATTTTTCGTAAAATTCTTTGAAACTAATTTTATTTTTTAGGAATGAATAAGCAAGCCAGTAGTGCAGGCCAAGTTCTTTGAATTTTTTGCTTGGAATCCCGAGCTTGATGAGTTTTTCAACTTCTTTCAAAAACCCGTTTTCAAGCCACTGAACAAAGCGAGCCTCGATGTCTTTTTTTAGTTTTTGTGGCGGTTTGCTGACGCCAAGATATAAAACGTTATAGTTTTCATGAAGCATGAAGCGTGAAACATTAAACATGGGTGAAGCTGAGGCGATCTCTATCGCTCGTATCAGGCGGCGGGGATTGTTCTTATCAATAACTGCGGCTCTTTCGAGGTTGGCTTTTTTCAATATTCTTAACAGTTCTTTGGGTGTTTTTGACTCAAGCTGTTGGCGAAGTTTTTTATTGGGTTTTACTTTTGTCAGGATTTTGTTTTCAGTCATGGCATCAATATAAAATCCTGTGCCGCCGACAATGAATGGTAGTTTTTTCCTTTTTTCAATTTCTTTTATTTTTTTTCGGGCAAGTTTCTGAAATTCACCGGCGGAAAATGTTTTTTGAGGATCAAGAAATTCAACCAAGTGGTGTTTGATTCCTTGTGTTTCTTTTTCTGTGATGACGCTCGAACCTATGCGTAAATGCTTGTAGATCTGGCGTGAGTCAGCGGAAATAACTTCGCCGTTGAATTTTTTTGCCAGCCTGATTGATAAAGAGGTTTTGCCTGAAGCGGTCGGGCCGAG
>MHHX01000011.1:2825-9472 GCA_001817215.1 Candidatus Brennerbacteria bacterium RIFOXYC1_FULL_41_11
AACGTTATAGAATGATTTATCAAACGAAGGAGTATCAATGGAAAAAGATTTCATGTGCCGCTTCTGTCAAGTTGTCAAAACTTTCTGGCGTATGGTCTGTGGTGGAGCTTGGTATTGTAAGACCTGCGGTTATCCCAGATAAAAGAAACAACGATGGCAAAAAGAAAGAGTTCGTATTATTCGAGCTCTTTCTTGTTTTTAACTTATTTTTGTGCTATTTTAATTAGAATTTAGCGTCTAGAATTTACATAAAAGAGATGGGTGGAACACCGACAAGACATCACACGAAAAGACGGAAAAACGCTGGCCGGTCTCATTTTGCGTTAAAAAAGCCAAATTTAGTTGCCTGCAAGCAATGTCACGCTTTGAGTTTGCCGCATCGCGTTTGTAAAGCTTGCGGATTTTATAATGGCAAAGAAGAGCTTGATGTTCTGAAAAAACTTGATAAAAAAGCCAAGAAAAGAAGAGAACAGCTGGCTCAGCAAACAAAAGGTAAATAAAACTTTCAAAATGGCTTCTAGACACAATGCCAGACAGATAGCTTTGCAAACTCTTTACGAGCTTGATTTTAATAATCAGTTTGGTGGAGATCATAAAGTGGTTCTGGAAAAGAATGTGAAAAACTTTGAAAAAGAGATCAAGGAGCCTGAGTTTTTGGAAGGGATTGTCAAGGGTGTTCTTGAACATCAAAAAGAGATAGATCAGATAGTTTCAAAAGTCGCGACAGAGTGGCCGGTGGATAAAATCAATCTGGTCGACAGAAACGTTTTACGCATCGGGCTATTTGAACTTTTGTGGGGGAAACCGGGCGAGGTGCCTCCGAAGGTGGCGATTAACGAGGCGATTGAATTGGCAAAGGAGTTTTCCGGTGAAGCTTCGGGGAAATTCGTTAATGGTGTTTTGGGAACGGTGTTTAGGGAAGCGCAGGGTTTGGAGAAAAAAGAATAGCTAGCGTTTGTGGTTGGCGTTTCGGTTGTAACGTCGGGAAAAATAAAATCAGAATTATTAAATAGAGTTTGGCACATTGCTAATGGTTAATAGAAGGCTATAGGCCATCAGCGATTTGCCAAGAGCTTAAAGAATCATGTTGGACTTGAGCATCTTGGAAAAGAATCTCGATTATGAATTCAAAAACAAAGATTTTTTGCTTGAAGCCCTGACTCACAGGTCTTATCTTAATGAAAATCAGAATTGGAAATTGCCGCACAATGAAAGGTTGGAATTTTTGGGCGATGCGGTCTTGGAGCTTTGTTCTACAGAGGAACTTTTTTTGACATATAAAAACGGAGAAGGCGAACTGACGGCATTCAGGGCGGCTTTGGTGAACGCCGACAGTTTGGCACAGTCAGCCAAAGATCTTAGTATCAATGATTTTTTGCTTCTTTCGAGGGGCGAAGCGAAAGAAACCGGCAAGGCCAGAAATGAGATCCTCGGCAATACTTACGAAGCCGTGATCGGTGCGATTTATCTTGATGGCGGTTATAAAGCGGCGTTAAAATTTGTTGCCAAAAGCCTCTTGCCAATGTTGAAAGATATAATTGAGCTCGGTCTTTACCGCGATCCGAAAAGCAGGTTTCAAGAAGAGGCTCAGGCAAAGTTTGGCATCACGCCGCATTACCAGGTGTTGAAGGAATCCGGTCCAGATCACAACAAAGATTTTGTTGTCGGCGTGTTTTTGGGCCCAGAAAAAGTAGCTGAGGCTGTCGGAAAATCAAAGCAAGAAGCAGAGACGGGAGCCGCGAAAAAAGCGCTGGAAGTAAAAGGATGGGACGGAGTCTAGTGGAAATTTCCTTAGATTACACTCAGGACAAGTCGTGCTTGGATAATGCAGGTTGCAGCTTCTAAGATATTTAATTATTTACCCAAGGTGTTAAAAAGTTTAGAAATTCAAGGGTTTAAATCGTTTACGGATAAAGTAGTTTTGCGTTTTCCCGAAGGTATTACGGCAGTTGTTGGTCCGAATGGTTCGGGAAAATCAAATGTTGTTGACGCTATCCGTTGGGTTTTGGGAGAACAAAGTTCCAAAAATATCAGGATTAATAATGCTGATGATGTGATTTTTTCCGGTACGTCTCAGAAACAGGCAAGCTCTGCCGCTCAGGTAGGTTTGCTTTTTGATAACAGCCAGAAAATTTTCCCACTTGATTTTGGCGAGGTTGAGATCAGGAGGAAAGTTTATCGCGATGGCTCGTCGGAGTATTTTCTGAATAAACAGCAGGTTCGTTTGAAAGATATTGTTCAGCTCTTGGCTTCGGCGAAGCTTGGAGTCAAGGGCATGGGCATTATCAATCAAGGAGCCGGCGATATTTTCTTGCGCGCTAATTCAATCGAACGTCGGGAAATGATAGAGGAGATGATCGGCTTAAAAGAGCTTCGACTCAAAAAAGATGAGGCAGGAAAAAAGATCAGGGATACAAGGATTAACCTTTTGCAGGCAGAGTCTATTTTGAGCGAGATCGGTCCGAACCTGAGATCTTTGAAGCGCCAGGTGGAAAAATGGCAGGCCAGGAAAGAAAAAGAGTTGGAGTTAGCGTCTTTGGAAAAGGATTTTTTCATCAAAAAGATTTCTGAGTTTGAAAAAGAATCGTCAATGGTCGGAGTTGCCGGGGAGGAGGAGGCCGCAAAGAAACTGGAAAAAGAGATTTCGGAAAAAGAGTTATTGTTAAAAAACATTATTACCGGAAGCGACAGCGGCGCCGTGCGGGCGAATCAAGAAAGAGTTGAGTTTTTGCACAGACAAAGACTGGAGGTGCAAAGATCGATCGGTAATCTTGAAGGCCAACTTGAGCTTTTGAAAGTTTTACCGGAATCAAAGCTTGGTTTTGGGTTGTCTGAAGCAAAAGAAAGGTTGGAAAATGTTCTTTCAGCGTTACGAGAAAACCTGAAAGAGACGGAGCTCGCTGTTTTGAAGCAAAGAATCGCTGATGTTGTCAGCGATCTTGAGAAGTTTCTTGATCAAAAACAGGAGAGAAAATTTGGCAGCGAGGTGTCGGACCAAACGCTCGTGCTACAGGAGAAAAAACAGCAGCTAGATCTCTCCTTGCGGAAGATTGAGTCAGAGATTGGTGTTGAAAAAGAAAAAATCTCTGATCATGAAAAAGACAGGAATCGTGATTTTGAAGAGCTGGCAAAAGATCTTGAGGAAAAGAGAAAAAATCTGAGATTAATGGAGTCCAAGATCCTTGATTCAAGAATTGAAAAAGAAAAGATCAGGTTGCGCCGTGAGGATTTGAAGATTAAGCTCGAGGAAGCCGGTTTTGAATGGGAAGGTTTTATCTCTGATCATAGCCGCGAGATCGGCGCTTCTGACTTGATTGCAGAAGATCTTCTGTCGCAAGAAAAGAAAATTTTTAAACTCAAAAACGAACTTTCTTTGATTGGCGAAGTCGACGTCGAAACCATAAAAGAGTACGAAGCAATCTCACAGAGGTTCGGTTTTTTGAATTTACAGAAAGCAGATCTTGATTCCGCCCTGGAGGATCTTGAGTCGTTGTCTCAATCGCTTGAGGAGAAAATCATTTTTGGTTTTGAAGATGCTTTAAAAAAAATTGATCAAGAGTTTGCCGGTTATTTCGGAATTATGTTCGAAGGCGGAAAAGCCGGATTAAAAGTTGAAAAGACAATTAATGAAGAAACCGGAGAGATTAATTTCGGGATAGAGATTGCGATCAGCTTGCCCAGGAAGAAAATAAAATCATTAGAAATGCTTTCCGGCGGCGAGAGATCTTTGACAGCGATCGCGTTGCTTTTTGCCGTGATAAATTTCGCCAAACCCCCATTTTTGGTTTTGGATGAAGTGGATGCCGCGCTTGACGAATCGAACTCAAGGAAATTAGCAAGGGTCTTACAGGAAATTGGCAAAAAACAGGTTCAGTTTATTTTAATCACACACAACCGGGCCGTGATGGAATCGGCGAGTGTTCTGTATGGCGTGACTATGGCCGACGGTGTCTCGAAGCTGTTTTCTTTAAGGTTCAAAGAAGCAGAGGAAATAGCGGCTCAAGATGTGCACAAGGAAGAAACTCAAAATTAACAACTATTTTCCGGCAGTTGGTTATGGTCGGGTGCTGTGAGATTTAAGCTTTGAGTTATAATTTAATTAATGGATAAATATTTCACCACAATCGGGTTGTAAGTTCCCCGTAAAATTTCGCTTCGCGAAATAACGGTGCGAGTATTGCTTGAATAACTTATTTTCTAAATATTTTTATAATGGATAGATATTTCACCACGATTGGGTTGGAAGTTCACGTTGAACTTAAGACGCGAACAAAGATGTTCTGTGCGTGCTTGAATGACGCGAAAGAAATTCAACCGAATAAAAACGTTTGTCCAATCTGTTTGGCGCATCCGGGAACGTTACCGGTGATTAATCTTGAAGCTGTCAAAAAAGTGATTCGGGTCGGGCTGTCTCTTTCCGGCAAAATTCCGGAAAGATCTTTATTTGACAGAAAAAATTATTTTTATCCCGATCTGCCAAAAGGCTATCAAATTTCTCAATACGAGCACCCTCTCGTCTCTGGCGGGTTTTTGGAAATAAATAACGAGGCCGGAGAGAAAAATAAAATTGCCATTACCAGGGTTCATCTTGAGGAAGATACTGGCAAGCTTAGTCATCAAGGAAAAAATTCATTGATTGATTTTAATCGTGCCGGTGTGCCTTTAATGGAGTTGGTGACCGAGCCGGTGATTCATTCCGGTCCGGAAGCCCGAAAGTTTGCCGAAGAACTTAGATTGTTATTGCGTTATCTTGATGTTTCTGACGCGGAGATGGAGAATGGACAATTAAGGATTGAGCCGAACATTTCGGTTTCAAAAACGGAAAAACTTGGGACTAAAGTTGAGATAAAAAATCTGAATTCTTTTCGGTCCGTTGAGGACTCGATCAACTTTGAGGTCCAAAGGCAGATCAAGATTCTTGAATCCGGCGACAAGATTTTCCAGACTAATCGCGGTTGGAATCAGGAAAAAAGTGAAACTTTTGAGCAGCGTTCGAAAGAAGAAGCTCATGATTATCGTTATTTTCCAGAACCAGACCTGCCGCCGCTAGTCATTGGTTCGACTGCGCCAAAGGCTATGTCCGGGCGAAGTGTTTTTATTGATCTTCGAGAGATAAAAAACAAATTACCAGAACTGCCATGGCAAAGAAGAGAGAGGTTGGCGAAACTTTATGGATTGGAGATATCCCAGATTGAGTTTTTGGTTCAAGAGAAAAATGCCGGAGATTTTTTTGAAGAGGCGGCCTCAGAGTTCAGATCCATTGATGCCAAACATAAAAAAGAGTCAGATGTTGAGAAGTCGAAGATTATTTTCAACTTGATCTCTTCTGACATGCGAGGTTTAATGGCGGGAGATGGAATCAGTTATCAAGACTTGAAGACAAATCCAGCTGATATTTCTCGACTAGCTGAGTTTTTCCATCTGGGTAAGATTTCTTCTAGAGCGATGAAAGATATTTTAGTCGAGATGTTCAAGACGGGGCAAAATCCGGAAGAGATCATTGCGGCAAAAAATCTCTTGCAGGTTTCTGATATTTCTGAGCTTGAGGCGATTGCCTTGGAGGTGATTAAAGTCAATCCCGGTCCGGTTAAAGATTTTCAGTCTGGCAAGGAGCAGGCGCTTCAATTTTTGGTCGGCAAGGTTATGGCGAAAACAAAGGGCAAGGCGAATCCAAGTGTTTTACAGGATTTAATCAGAAAAAGCATTTGAATATAAAGGGCATTTACAAGATCTTTTGGAAAAACTTTAAAGGCAACAAAATTGTCCAGATTTTTACTATTTCCGACCTTTTGATTCTTTCCGGTCTTGGTTTAGTCGAACCACTCTTTGCGGTCTTCATTACCAATCAGATTGTCGGCGGCGATGTTTTTACTGTTGGATTGGCAAGCTCGATCTTTGCTTTTTTCAGTGGGTTTATGGCTATACCGATTGCCAGTTTTATTGATTCGCGCCGTGGCGAAAAAGATGATTTTTGGGTTTTGCTTATCGGTTCGGTGATTATTACTGCAGCCACATTTTCATATCTTTTGATTAAGGAACCTTGGCAGCTTTATCTTGTTCAGGCATTTTATGGTACTGGCGCAGCTTTGGCGACGACAGCCTGGTATGCGATTTTTTCAAGACACCTTGATAAAGACAGCGTTGCTTTGGAATGGAGTTTTTACAGCAGCGTTATCAGTCTTGGCGGTGCGGCCTCGGCCGCTCTTGGCGGTGCGATTGCCGAAGTTTTTGGATTCAATGCTTTGTTTCTTGTTTCGGGAGTTATTACTTTTCTGGGATCTTTATTTTTGCTTTTTGTAGCTGATCGTTTTTACAAAAAAGATTAATTTTTCAAATGGAAAACAATTACAAGAAAGCCAAGTTCAGGGCGGAAAGATTGAGAAGGCTAATTGGATACCATCGCCGTCTTTATCATACTTTTGATTCTCCGGAGATTTCTGACCATACTTTTGATTCTTTGAAAAATGAGCTTGAAGAGATTGAGAATCGGTTTCCCGAAATCGCCGGGGAAAATTCTCCGACGCAAACGGTCGGAGCGGAACCTTTAAAAGAGTTCCCCAAAGCGAAGCACGAATACAGAATGCTGTCTTTTAATGATGCTTTTTCAGAAAATGAGATGGAAGGATGGCTGGAGCGTTTTGATAATT
>MHHX01000012.1:0-4808 GCA_001817215.1 Candidatus Brennerbacteria bacterium RIFOXYC1_FULL_41_11
ACTTAAGTCATAAGAAACTTGTTTGCAGCTTGCTTTTATATTACGGATTATTTAGATAATTAATATTTGAATAAATAAAAAACAATAATGGGAAAAAGACAGTCAAGGGAAAATAAAAATCTGTGGGTTTTCTGGTTCAAAGAGCTGACAATTAAAGATGTGCCTTTGGTTGGCGGTAAAAACGCGGCCTTAGGAGAGATGTACCAAGAATTAACGCCCCTGGGTGTGAAAATTCCCAATGGTTACGCGGTTTCTGCGGAAGCTTTTAGATATTTTGTTAAGTTTAATAATCTGGGCGACAGAATTAGCCGGGCCTTAAAAGGTCTTGATACGCATGATGTCAGTGATTTGGCTAAGAGGGGCAAGATTGTCAGGTCATTGATCTTGTCCGGCTATTTTCCGGAAGATTTGAAAATACAGATTTTTAGTTATTACCATCAGCTTTCAAAACAATATAAAACAAACAATGTTGATGTGGCGGTTCGTTCTTCGGCCACGGCCGAAGATTTGCCCGGTGCTAGTTTTGCCGGTCAGCAAGAAACTTATTTGAATATTCGCGGTGAAAAAGTCTTGCTTGAGGCAACAAAAAAATGTTTTGCTTCATTGTTTACGGATCGGGCTATTAGTTATCGTGTTGATAAGGGATTTGACCAGATGTCAGTGGCCCTGTCTGTTGGTGTTCAAAAAATGGTCAGGTCGGATAAGGCAGTTTCCGGTGTGGCTTTTACCATTGACACGGAAACCGGTTTTTCAAATGCCGTGGTGATCGACAGCGTTTATGGTCTCGGTGAAATGATTGTTCAGGGCAAGGTTGATCCGGATGAGTTTATTGTTTTCAAACCAAGTTTGGCAAACGGCAAGTATCCGATTATTAATAAAAAACTGGCCGATAAAAATGTGAAGATGATTTATTCTTCGACCGCGCTCGGAACAAGCGCTTCGGCTGGGATCAATAAAAAACCGGTCAAAATTGTTCCGGTGCCAGAAAGTCAGAGAAAATCATTTTCGTTGACAGATAAAGAAGTCATCAGCTTGGCGCAAGACTGTATTAAGGTTGAGAAGCATTTTTCAAAAAAGCATGGTAAATATATGCCAATGGATTTGGAGTGGGCTAAAGACGGATTAACGAATGAGCTTTTCGTGGTGCAAGCAAGGCCGGAAACAATTCATGCCGGTAAAAAAGAAACAGTATTTGAAGAATATTCTTTGATTTCTCGTCCACAAAAATCTCTGATTTCCGGTATCCCAATCGGCAAAGAAATTGTTTCCGGTAAAGTCCGGGTGATAAAAAGTGTTAAGGATATTCATACTTTCAAGCCAGGTGAGGTGTTGGTGACGGAGATAACTGATCCCGATTGGGAACCGATCATGAAAATTGCTTCGGCAATTGTTACGGACAAAGGCGGTCGGACCTCTCATGCGGCCATTGTCTCCAGGGAGCTTGGTGTGCAGTGTATTGTCGGTTCAGGTGATGCCACCAGGGTCTTGAAGACCGGGCAAACCGTGACTGTTGATTGCTCAAGCGATGAGGCCGGCAGAGTTTATTCGGGAGTTTTGAAGTTCAAGATACAAAAGCATAGTTTGAAAAATTTGCCGAAAATAAAAACTAAGATCTCTCTTAATATAGGTTCTCCAGATGAAGCTTTTCGTTATCATTCCTTGCCGGTTACCGGTGTTGGTCTTGGTCGGCTTGAGTTTATCATCGCTTCAAAAATCCAGATTCATCCAAACGTCTTGATTGATTATGAAAAGATAAAATCGGGCAAGAAAAAGTTCTTTGGTCATGATCGGGCAGAAATAAATTCGATTTTGAAAAAAATAGAGGCGCTTACGGTCGGATATAAGGATAAAAAACAGTATTACGTTGACAAATTGGCAGAGGGCATTGCCATGATTGCTTCTGCTTTTTGGCCATATGAGGTGATCATCAGGTTTTCCGATTTTAAGACTAACGAATACAATACTTTGATTGGCGGTCCGTTGTATGAACCGAAAGAAGAAAATCCCATGATCGGTTGGCGTGGTTCCTCGCGCTACTATGACCCGAAATTCTCTGAGGCTTTTGGGCTTGAGTGCAGGGCCATGAAAAAGGTTAGAGAAACAATGGGTTTAGTCAATGTTGTGCCGATGATTGTTTTTTGCCGGACGGTTGAGGAAGCGAAAAAGGTTTTGGCAGAAATGGCCAAGCACGGTCTTAAACGGGGCAGTAGACCCGTTCGACAGGCTCAGGGCAAGCAGCTTCAGCCGCTTAAAGTTTATATGATGTGCGAGATTCCATCTAATGTGATATTGATCGATGATTTTTTGAAGCTGTTTGACGGTTTTTCAATCGGCTCGAACGACTTGGCTCAGTTGACATTGGGATTAGATCGGGATTCGGGTATTATTGCGCATATTGCTAATGAAAATAATCAAGCAGTTAAAGATCTGATCAAGATTGTCATACAGAAATGCAATCAAAAGAAAAAATATATTGGTATCTGCGGTCAAGCGCCAAGCGACTATCCTGAGTTTGCGATTTTCTTGAAAAAACTTGGCATTGGCGCCATGAGCTTGAATGCTGATTCAGTGATCAAGACGTTGATTGCGTTGGGGAAAACAAACAACTGAATTCTGAAAAATAAAAACACGCGGATGAAACCGCGTGTTTTTATTTTTCAGAGAATCTCGATCCGAGTGTTGTCAAAGACAATTTGGCCATCGGTGTAACCTTCAATTTTCACGAAGGCTACTATGGATAAATCTGGTTTATCGGGTACGGGCATGAGCTCTTCGACTCTTCCCGTGATCGGCGTCCCGCCGTAGTGGATGGCAATTTTTGTTCCCACCCTGATGCTTTCATTGAACTGGGTGATTGTCGGATATGTTTTCTTATCAGTCATTGTCTTCTCCTTTTCTTAAGTGACCAGGAATGATACACTAAGTTTGCCATATATGCACATATTTGTCAACTCGATGATTTTCTGATATTTTTGTGCTAAACTTCTAAACAAAAGTTAAAAGTCAAAGTTTAAGATTTGAATTTTTAAAGTAGTAAGTTTGAAATTTTTGGATTTTTACTTTAAATTTTTGACATTTGCATTTTGATTTTTGAATTTATTTTTTATGCTTGATTTTATTTTTGGTTTATTCTCAAAAGATATTGGTATTGACCTAGGTACGGCCAATACTTTGGTTTATGTCAAGGAGAAAGGTATTGTTATCAACGAGCCGTCTGTTGTGGCTATTAACGAGAAAACCAATCAGATTTTAGCTGTGGGCAAAGAAGCTAAAAAAATGGTTGGTCGGACTCCTAGCCACATTGTTGCTATCAGACCGTTGCGCCATGGAGTAGTTTCGGATTTTGAGGTTACCGAGAAAATGCTGAAGTACTTTTTTGATAAAGTTCAGTCAGAATCTTCGTTATTTCTGCCAAATCGGCCAAGGTTGGTGGTTGGCGTGCCGTTGGGCGGTACAGAAGTTGAAAAACGCGCCGTCATCCAAGCCGGGAAAAACGCCGGCGCTAGAAGCGTTTTTTTGATTGAAGAGCCGATGGCGGCAGCGATTGGCGCAAAACTGGCGATTTCAGAACCTTCTGGAAACTTTATTATCGATATCGGCGGCGGCACGGCCGAGGTCGCTGTCATCTCATTGGGTGGCATTGTTTTGTCTCGGAGCGTCAGATACGCCGGAGACAAGTTAAATGAAGATATTATCAACTATGTCAGGGATGAATTTAAAATGGCAATTGGCGAAAGAACAGCCGAAGATATTAAAATTTCAATTGGCGGGATTATTGATTCAGGCGAAAGCAAAGATATGATTATTAAGGGTAGGAATCTTGTCTCTGGTTTGCCGCAGGAAATTTTGATTAAAGAAAAGCACGTTCGTGAAGCGATTAAAGATTCTGTAGAAAAATTATTGGAAACGATCGAAGAGGCGATTGAGAAAACTCCGCCCGAGCTGGTCGCCGATCTGATGACTAAGGGTTTGGTCATGACAGGTGGTGGCAGTTTGTTGGGGGGTTTAGCCGAGTATATTTCCGAAAGAACTGGCGTGCCGGTGAGGGTGGCGGAAGATCCGTTAACAGCCGTGGTCAGAGGAACAAGCATCGTTTTAGAGGATTTAGATAAGCTTTCCGGAGTTTTGGTGGACAGTTTCTCGGAGAGGGCTCCTCAGTAGCTTTCCCGATTTAAAAACATGATGAAAAAATATCAAATTGCTTTTGTTTTTTTAGGTATTTTTTTTGCGGGAATATTTTTATGGTTTAATCGGCAGAGGATCGTTCCGGGTTTTGCCGGACTGTTCAATCGCGAAATTTCTGAAAATGATTTAAAGAGTAAGATTGTCGGTCTTGAAGAGTTATTGGCTTCAATTTCCCGGCAAAAGTTTTTTGAGTATAACGAAGACGGAAATTCAGCTGAGATTATCGGTTATTTGATTGGCTCCGGCGGGAAAAAAGTTTTCGTTGATCGTGGGATTCCGCATCAGATCAAAGCGGGGGATTGGGTTTTGGCGGGGGACAGAACGTTGTTTGGTCTCGTAGAGAAGACAGATGAAAAATTTAGTATCGTTAAAACCATCTTTGATTCTTCGTTTAAGGTGGCCGCAAGAATTGTGGCTTCAGAAAATTCCAGCTCAACAGCTGTTTATAATGGCATTTTCTACTTTGATGGCAAGGATTTTGTTGTCGATTTCCTGCCAAAAGAGACGAAGACCATTGATGGTGCTTTCGTGGAAAGTTCCGGCCGGGACGGGGTTTTCCGATCCGGATTTTATCTTGGTAGGATTGTGGCTACAGACTGGTCTTCTGAGCCGAATTTGAAAAA